>CANQAS010000033.1 GCA_947589535.1 uncultured Bacilli bacterium
CCATCTGGGAAAAATTTAGTATGCATCCCAGCTTTTACTGATATAGTAATTGAAGGTGAAGAAAGAACTGCTATTAAGTTAATCGTAGAAGCAAGGTAATTGCTTCTTTTTTATATAATAAGTATTTTCCATAAATTGGATATAATTTATTAGGCTAACAGACTTTAATTTTTTTAAAATATATAATATAATGTAAATATATCATAAAAGTATGTAATTTAACGTATAAAATATCATGTAGGTTTTCCACAGTGTTTTTTATTGACAGTTGGGGGGGGGTATATGATATTATAAACATAGATATATTAAAAGGAGTAAAATATGAAAAATAGTAGTTCAAAAAAGAAAATATCAATATCGATATTGGTAGTATTAATGATATTGGTAATAATATCATTAATACTTAAGGGATGTCAGTCAAAAGAGTATAAAGTAACGTTTGATACAAATGAAGGAAATAAAATAAGTGAGGTAAAAGTAAAAGAAAATCAAAAGATAAGTAAACCAAAAACTCCAAAAAAAGAAGGATATGAGTTTATTGGATGGTATTACAATGATAAACTATTTGATTTTAATACAAAGATAAACAAAAACATAAAACTTGAAGCAAGATGGAAAAAAATAGGTAAAGAAGTAGAAAAGGTAAGTCTAGATAAGATAGTACTAAGCATGAATGCAGGTGATGAAGCTGAATTAAAAGTAACGGTGACACCAAATGATGCAGAAGATCAAAACTTAACATGGACCTCAAGTGATACAAGTATTGTAACGGTAGATAAAAATGGAAAGATAAAAGCTTTAAAAGAAGGAAAAGTAACCATAACGGTAACAAGTAAGAATGGAAAAAAATCAGAGTGTACTGTTACGGTAACAAAAGAAGAAACAACAACTACTAAAAAAGCAACGACAAAAAATAATGGAAGTAAAAAAACAACAAATAAAAATACAACAACACAAAAGACAACACAAACGACTACAACGATAAAACCTGTCGAAGATAAATATACTTTGGTTATAACGAAATTAGTAACACAAGATGGAAAAACATATCAATATAGACTTGGTAGTGCATCTAAAAATGGATCAACATTTAATGATTATGTAATTGTAGAGATAAATGGTAGTTACTACAAAAAAGGGATAAATATAGACGGTGATGTTGCTGTACCTGCCATGGTAGGACTTGTAAAAAATGGATCAATAATTGCAAGGGCAACAGTGGTATGGCATACAGAAACTGTTCAATAAAAAGTAGGAAAGGAAAAGAAGTAAATGAGAAAATATGGTAGATTATTAATTATTGGAATAGTAACATTTTTTGCATCAATAATACCAGTGTTTGCAAAAGAATTTACAGTAGAACAATTAGAAAAGGAAGTAGAAAAAAATCATCCTGATGCAGTAGATATTTATGTGATAGGTAAATATGCATTTACAACTGACCATACGATTACATCACAAGATATAATGTTAGCATCAAGAAGTATTGATGTTGTTGATAAAACTGGTGAAACTAATAAAGATAATGTTTATCAGGAAATGGTAATGCAACATATAAATAGGAAAATGGACATAAATGGAAAATATGATTCATGGACAATTGTTAATCCTAAAATAGGAAAGACAGAAAAGAAATTGGATAATAATGATAAATTAGACATTCGTTATATAGATTATGAATTTTATCCAGAAGAAACTAAGTTTAACATAACGACTGATTTAGGTGATAAAAAAGATTATACAGATGTATTATCAAAAGCTTTAAAATTCGAAGCAAGTGAAGCATATAAAGACGGAAAACTAACCAATGAAAACGGTAAGTTAAAGGGATTATTATTAAAAGATGAAAAAATAACTTTAAATGCTGATGATAAGAAAAAATTTGATAATCCAGTATATTTCTTCGCATACGTACTAGAAATAGAAGGAGCAAATTCAAATACAACAATTAAAGTAGATGGTATAAATGGATCTGGTGAAATATTATGGAAAGACTTTGATGTAACACCAGAAAAAGAAGGTTGCGAAGGTAAGACTCCTGGAATCGTAGTGTTAGTACCAGTAAATCCAGATAAGTTAAAAGAAAAATCCATGATAGAAATAACCATAGATTTAGATGGTGATAAAAAAGAATATTCATCATCAAAGTATACATTTGATTTAAGTGAATTAAAATTTCAAGAAGATTCAAATGTTACGTTAGAACTTAACAAAGCAACAGAAGCTGATAACAACACCATGAAAGAATGGAACTATAAAAAAGAAATAAATAAAAATTTAAACCTTGTAGATGGAAGTTTAACTGGATCACTAGTTAAACAAAATTTAAAAGATAATGTGTTTAAAGAAAAAGAAGGATATTATTTTGACTTTACGATAGTAACACCAGATGGTGTATCTAAAGAAAACGTAAAAATATCACATGTTGATAAAGAAGGCAAAGTATTAAAAGAATTTAAACCTAGTGAATTTGATGATCAAAATAATTTAACAATTTTATATCAATTTTCTAAAACTCAAAAAAATTGTACTGATGAAAAAGAATGCAAATTATACTATATAGTAGATTTTGACGGAGATGGTAAAGATTATTTACCAACTACATATTCAATAGATTATAGTAAGTTAAATTTTGAAAAATCATCAGAAGTTAGTATAAGTAAAGTTGAAGAAGATAGTTATGAAGATGAAGCTTGGAAAGGTTGGGATAAACCAGTAAATTATGAAACAAAGTTTACTGAGGATAAAGATAATCCATTCGTTGTAAAAGTAACTGGTTTAATTCCTATTGACAAGGAAGCATTTAAGGGTCATGACGATCCGTTTACTGATGATACTTGTGGTTATTATCTTGCGTTTAAGTTAACTAAAAACGAAGGTTCATCATCTGACGAAGTAAACGTAAAGTTTTTACAAGGTGATGGACACGAAGATGAACCAGAAGTAATTACTAATAATGATTTTGGTAATGGTAACGAATTATATGTTTTAAAATACATAAACGCAAATGATAAAAACGCTTTAAAGAAAAAACAATTTGATGTTACAGTGGATTTTGATGGTGATGGTTATGAATATGTACCATACACAATAACTATTGATTGGAGTGAATTAGATTTCCAAAGCGAAAGTTTATATACTGATGCAAAAATTGCAAGTAAAGATGCTGTAAAAGGCGAAGATGGATATATATCAGAAACTGATAAAAGTCAAATTACTGACTGGGGTTATGACTTTGAAAAAGCTGGAGAAAATCTAGCATTAAAAGAAAGCAATGGACATTATGAATTAACTGGAAAAGTAAAAGAACAAAGCGTAAATGCTGGATTTAAAGGTAATGATGGCTATTATGTTCCAATAAAAATTTATGGTCCAACTAATGAGGATGTAAGTGAAAGTCATTATTTAACAACAGAAGGAAACAATAAATGGACAGTTGAATTAAATACTGAAGATGATAAAACAAAAATAGTAACACCAAGTGATGAGGAATATAAAAATGGATTTATTACTGTATTATTCAAATTAAAAAATGATGCAGAAGATCAAAAAATAACCTATAAAATAGACTGGGATGGCGCTGGTAATTATTTCTTGCCTTTTGAAGAAACAATTGATTATAGTAGTTTAGACTTTTTATCAAGAAATACTATAACTTATAAGTATATTGATAAAAATGGCAAAGAAAAAACTGAAACTGAGATTGTTTATGAAGGTGAACAAATACCAAATAAAGAGTTAAATGAAGAACAAAGTAATTATAGAAAACTAGCTGGATGGTATAATAAAGATGAAAAAGTTGAACTTCCAAAACAATCAGGTGAAGATGAAGATTTAAATCTTCAAGCGCATTGGAATTTAAATGTAGAAAAATTTATAAATGATGTTGTAGAAGACTTAAACAATGCTGATTCAACTTATTCAGATGATTTTACTGGTAAATTCAATTTAACACAAGGTGCTACGAAAAACGAAATTATAATAAACGTTGATAAACCTAACGTACCTCTTACAGAACTTGCAAAAACTTCTATTCCAGGTGTAATTGCATATGTTCTTGAAAAAGGAGAAATAAATGATATTACGTTAACCGTTGGTGGTCAAACCCTAATAAAATATACCGATAAATACATCGCTGAGACTGATAAAACTTATAGTGATGATTCTAAAAGGGATTTATTAACCGATAAAGGTAAAAAGTTAAAAGAAGAGATCGTTAAAGGCGCTAAAGATGCTTTTGATAAAGAATTGAGTAAGCATGAATCAGATGCTACTTTAGATCAATTAGAATATAATGATAAATCATTTACTATAAAAATAGGTGATACTGATAACACAGTTACGTTAGTAAATGATAGTGGAAATAATGTAACAACTGATGATGATAAGACCTATACATTTAAGTTTGATTCTGATCTTGTTGTTGTAGATCAAGATGATACTATGGGGGCTCAGAATATTAATGATGTTTTGAAAAAAGAATACAGTATTATTTATATTGATGGTGATTATTCGTTAGAGGATACATTAGCACTTGAGAATAAAGATGTTACTATTTTAGGGGTGAAAAGTAATCAAAAAGATAGTTCTAACGTAACTTTAAAAGCTGATAATAAAGATACGGTTATTGATGTTAAATCTGGTACTGTAACAATAAAAGACTTAAAAATTACTGGTGGTACTAAATCAGAGTTAAAAGTAGAAAGTGACGCTACCGTTACGGTAGATAACATCGATGTATCAGGAATAAAAAAGGCAGATGGTGAATTATCGAAACCTAATGCTGGAATCATCGTAGAAGGCACTTTAACGGCATCAAAGGTAAAAAGTACTGATGAAAAATATGACGTACCTGCAATTGCTATCTTAAAAGATTCAGAAGAATCTGAAACTAGTGCAAAAGTTACTACAACTGATATGACTAAAAATGATAGATATTATGCTATTAAAAGGAATGAAAAACTAAAATTTGATAGTCTTCAAAGGTTTTATGGAGAATTTTATTACGCAAATAATAATAACGCACAAATATATTTCATGGGAATAATTGATTCTAAAAAAGATAATGGTTCTCCAATTGATTACTATAAAACATATTATTATGATGATCTAGTTGATTTTACTGAATTTGATTATACAGCTGTAGGTAATCCTGATAAATTTAAAGGATTTAAAAATAAAGATGGTGGAGAATTAATAACTGAGTTAAAAAATAAAAAAGCTCAAGAAATATTAACGCCACAAACTATGACTACTTTCTATGCAGAATATGAAAAATAAATTAAAATGATAAAAAGGGTGTGATATTTAATACCACACCCTTACTTATTTATATTGGAGGTTTTATGAAAAAATTAGTAGGTATATTTTGTATTTTATTACTTTTATGCACTCCTATTTTTGTAAGTGCACTTGCAACTAATTCTTCAGTTAATTATTCTATTAATGTTAATGTTTTTTATGAAGATAATTGTAAAGAATGTGAAAAAGTAAAAAAATGGTTAGAAGACTATAAAAAAGATGATACTAGTTTAATAATAAGTTATTTTAATGTCAAGAAAAATAAAAAATTAAATATAAAAGTAAAAGAAGCTTTAGATATAAAAAGGAAAAAAGTACCATTAATTATAATAGGGTCAAATTATTTTGTTGGATTTAATGATAAAGTTAAAAATAATTTAATAGAAGTAATAAATGCTTATGAAAAAGAAGATAAGTATTGTGATATAGTTACCAGGGTAGAAAATAATAAGAATATTAAGGATTGTATAAATATAAATAAAGATATATATAATAATCCAAGTAATATATCAATGATTAAAAAGATAATAATTGTAGTTGGATTTTTGTGCTTGATTATGGTTATAAGATTAGTTTATAAAAAGAAGAAAGCTTAACTTTTTTAAACAAATTGTTTATATTATTTTTTTGTGATATAATTTTTTTGTTTGAAGTGGTGAAGTATATGTTATTTTTAAAAAAAAATAAAAGAAATATATTTAAAAATTTATTTAGAAGAAAAACAAAATTAGAAAAACTATATTATAAAAATGAGGAATTTATAAAGTATTGTCTTGTTTCTGCCGTTTGTACGGGGATTTTATATTTAATATTTTTTATAGTAGATTTAATTACTGATGGAAATTATTTGTTAGCTAACTTTTTATCATATACGATTTCATTTGCGATTTTATTTATATGGGATCAACGTATCTTTAGGTGTAAACCGATAAGAAGAAAAGATAAAATTTCCCAAGCAATATCATTTATAATTATAAGAGTTATTGGATTTCCGTTAGATTCATTGGTATTACACATACTTATTGATAAGTTTAGTATTGGTAACATGACTGCTAAAGTTCTGGGGTCGCTTATAATGTTTATGTATAATTACATTACTAATAAGTTATTTGTTTTTAAAAAAAATAAGCTTTTATAATAGCTTATTTTAATTTGACTTAAGAATATAAAAAATGTTATTATTATCGTGTAAAGTAGGGGTGACAATAATGGCTACTAAAAAATATACTCTTTATTTTAAAGGAAAAAGTAAATATGGGCATGAATATGATTTTCCAATTATATCATTACCAATTAAGGAAATGGATGCTTATACTAGTAATTATAAAGATTATTGTGATTTGTTTAATTCGTTACCACAAGAAATTAAAGATTATATAAAAGATAATTTATCTAGTGGTATATCGTTAGATAAAAACGCTGACTTAGAGAGTAATTTTTTTGTAACTGATTTGGATTTTAACCCAGTGATGAAAGTAATATTTAATGATGATATAGATGTTTTATATATTACTCCAAAAGAGCTTGAATCCTTGTTAATAGAGCAAAAAATGAGTTATGCTGAGTTTCAAAAAGCACTTATGAAAACAAATTCATATTCAAATTGTAAGAAGAAATATTATTTTTTTAGGTACGTGTATGATAATTATGTAAAAGATAAAAAAATCTTATGTATGATTGATGACTATGATGTTAATAGAGCATTTTTAAATTTTTCGTATGATGAACTTATGACAGCAGCAATTGCAACTGATAGGGATAATATTATTGTAATATGTAAAAAAATCGGACAATTCTTACAAACAAGGAGAAACTTAGCATTTGAATTTAAAAAAATATTTAAAATCAAAAACTTATATGATTTAATACCAAATGGATATATAAAAGAAGATAATAAAAATAAATTAAATATGGATGATATAAAAGAAAAGATAATAGAAAGTCTAAATAAATTTAAAATTAAATATAATAAAGAGTATAATAGATAATAAAATAAGTAAATTATTATTGTGGTGGGAAGTATGAAACTAAAAAAATATTTTTTAACAGTTGATTTAGATATAAGTGGAATTATAAAAGGCCCTTTCATAATTGCTAATTATGATTTAATATCTTTGCAAAATTACACAGCATTTTGTCAAAATCAAGATGAATTATTAAGCTTTATGCCAGATGGCAAAAATTTTTCGGCAAGAATGTTTCTTCTTGAACATATTGATAAAAGTGTTGATGATCCTTTTGCAATTAGAATTTCAGATTCTAAAAATTCTAAAAAATTAAAAATTATATATAAAAATGATGTGGATGTTTTAATTGCTAATGAAGATGATTTGACTAAAGCAATAATTAATAATTTTAGTTACTCATTAGAAGAATGTAGTAAAGGGAACATTGATAAAGAAAAAGAAGAGTTTTTAAAAACAATATATGATAAGTATGCAAGTAAAAATTTTTCTAATACAATTGGTTATATTATTGATAAAAAATGCAATCCAGATACGTATGATTATGATGGAAAATATGATTTTTTGATTAAGAAAAAGTGGCTATTTCTTGCTTTATCTGAAAAAAGCGTTAGATCATTAGTTAAAGATGTTTGTAAAGATGACAGAAAAAAGATAGAATTAGGTTTTTTATTAAAAGAAAAAACAGGTGTGTTAACAAAAGTAAATAACTATGATTCTATATTTGAAGCCGTGAAAATAAATTTAAATAGATATCCAATTGGTCCTTATATAATAAGAAATGGTATTACCTCAAACCTTGAGGCTCTAGAAAAGGATTTAGAATTATCATACTTAAATGAAGATAAATCAAATGAAGAAATAAAAAATAATATGATATCAGAAAAAGTTATGGAACTAATTGAAAAAATAGAAGAACTTAAACGTGAGTTAGAATGCGAGCAAGAAACTTTAAATAAAAACGAAGGTTTATTTTTAAAAGATTCAGATGAAAGGATAAATAATTCAAAAGAGTATATTAAAAAGCTAAAAAATAAAATTTTTAGTCTTGAATATGAACTCGATTTGTTACAAAGTAATAGGGCATTTTATACAGATGCAGGTTTTATAGAAGAAAAGGAAAAAGATATGTAATCTTTTCTTTTTTTAAGTGTTATAATTATTATGGTGATATAATGCAAGAAAATTTGATAAATTTTATTAATTACATAGAAAAACAAAAAAAGTATTCCTTGCATACTTGTAAAAATTATGAAATTGATATTTTAGAGTTTAAAAATTACCTTGAAAAGAAAAATTTTAATTATTTAAATGTTGATTATGATTTTATTAAAAGTTATTTAATGGTTCTTTATAATAGAAAACTATCTAGAAATTCTGTTGCAAGAAAATTATCTTCTTTAAGAAGTTTTTATAAGTATTTATTTAATAACAATCTTATTAATACCAATCCATTTAAATATGTATCCACCCCTAAAAAGGAAAAAAGATTGCCAAAGTATTTGGGAATTGAGGAACTTGAAATAATATTTAATATACCTGATATTAATATACCCTTAGGGCAAAGAAATAGATTAGTATTAGAAGTTTTATATGCAACTGGAATAAGAGTTAGTGAGCTAGTTAATATAAAAGTGTCAGACATTGATTTTTATAAAAAAGAAATAAGAATATTAGGTAAAGGTAATAAAGAAAGAATAGATCCTTTTGGTGATTACTGTTTGGAGTCCATAAATTTGTTTTTGAATGATGGTAGAAAAAAAATATTGAAAAAACATCATACTAATTGTGAATATCTAATTATTAACGCACGTGGAAAACAAATAACAACTCGTGGTGTTGAAAAAATAATTGATGACATAGTTAAAAAAGCTAGTTTAAAAAAACATGTATCACCTCATATGCTTAGACATTCATTTGCAACCCATATGTTAAATGAAGGTTGCGATATAAGAACCGTACAAGAATTATTAGGACATGAATCACTAGAATCTACTCAAATATATACTCATGTATCTAATGAACGCTTAAGAGAAGTTTATCTAAAGTGTCATCCTCTTAATAAAAAATAATTGAAATTTCTTGTAAAATCTTGGAAAAACATAGCATTTATTATTGTAAGTGCTATTTTTTTTATGTTATAATATTGTTGTTTAATACAAGAAGGAGGAATATAAATGACAAAATGGGTTTACCTTTTTAGTGAAGGAAACGCTACAATGAGAAACCTTCTTGGTGGTAAAGGAGCTAACTTAGCAGAAATGACTAATATTGGTCTTCCAGTACCCCAAGGTTTCACAGTTACAACTGAAGCTTGTACTCAGTACTATGAAGATGGAAGAGAAATTAATTCTGAAATTCAAGGTCAAATTAATGAGTACATCGTAAAACTAGAAGAAATTACAGGAAAGAAATTTGGAGATAAAGAAAATCCATTACTTGTATCAGTAAGATCTGGTGCTAGAGCATCAATGCCTGGTATGATGGATACTATTCTTAACTTAGGTCTTAACGAAGACGTTGTTGAAGTTATGGCTGAAAAGTCTAATAACCCAAGATGGGCATGGGACTGTTATAGAAGATTCATCCAAATGTATTCTGACGTAGTTATGGAAGTTGGTAAGAAATATTTTGAACAACTTATTGACGAAATGAAAGCTAAAAAAGGAGTTACTCAAGACATAGATCTTGATGCTGAAGACTTAAAAGAATTAGCTTATTCGTTCAAGGCTGAATATAAAAACAAGATTGGTGAAGATTTTCCAACTGATCCAAAAGAACAATTAATGGGAGCTATTAAAGCCGTATTTAGATCATGGGATAACCCAAGAGCAAACGTTTATAGAAGAGATAATGATATTCCTTATTCATGGGGAACTGCTGTAAACGTACAAGCTATGGCATTTGGTAACATGGGAGATGATTGTGGTACTGGTGTTGCATTTACTCGTGACCCAGCTACAGGTGCTAAAGGTTTATTTGGTGAATTTTTAACAAATGCACAAGGTGAAGACGTTGTTGCAGGTGTTAGAACTCCTATGCATATTTCAGAAATGGAAGAAAAATTCCCAGAAGCATTCAAACAATTCAATGAAGTTTGTAAGATTCTTGAAGATCATTATAGAGATATGCAAGATATGGAATTTACTGTTGAACATGGTAAATTATTTATGCTTCAAACTAGAAACGGTAAGAGAACTGCACAAGCAGCATTACAAATCGCTTGCGACTTAGTTGACGAAGGAATGCGCAGCGAAGAAGAAGCAGTTGCTATGATTGATCCTCGTAATTTAGATACTTTATTACATCCACAATTTGATGCTAAGGCATTAAAAGAAGCTACTCCAGCTGGAAAAGGTTTAGGAGCATCTCCAGGTGCTGCGTGTGGTAAAGTTGTATTTACTGCAGAAGATGCAGAAGAATGGGCTTCTAGAGGAGAAAAAGTAGTATTAGTAAGACTTGAAACTTCTCCAGAAGATATTACTGGTATGAAAGCTTCTCAAGGTATCTTAACAGTTCGTGGTGGTATGACTTCACACGCTGCAGTTGTTGCTCGTGGTATGGGTACTTGCTGTGTTTCAGGATGCGGAGATATCGCTATGGATGAAGAAAATAAACAATTTACATTAGCTGGTAAGGTATATCATGAAGGAGATTACATCTCAATTGATGGTTCTACTGGTAATATTTATGACGGACAAATTCCAACTGTTGATGCTTCAATTGCTGGTACATTTGGAAGAGTTATGGAATGGGCTGATAAATTCAGAACATTAAAAGTTAGAACTAACGCTGATACTCCAGCAGATGCTAAGAAAGCTAGAGAACTTGGAGCTGAAGGTATTGGTTTATGTCGTACAGAACACATGTTCTTTGAAGAAGATAGAATTGCAGCATTTAGAGAAATGATCTGTGCTGATACAGTAGAAGAAAGAGAAAACGCTTTAGAAAAAATTCTTCCATATCAACAACATGACTTTGAAGAATTATATGAAGCTTTACAAGGATTCCCAGTTACTATTAGATACTTAGATCCACCTTTACATGAATTCGTTCCTACTGAAGAAGCTGATATTAAGAAGTTAGCTGATGCACAAGGTAAGAGTGTTGAACAAATTAAGAGTTTAATTTCTTCACTTCATGAATTTAACCCAATGATGGGACACAGAGGATGCCGTCTTGCTGTTACTTATCCAGAAATAGCTAAGATGCAAACTAAAGCTGTTATTAGAGCAGCTATTAACACTAAGAAAAATCATCCAGATTGGAACGTTAAACCAGAAATAATGATACCTCTTGTATGCGAAGTTAAAGAATTAAAATATGTTAAAAACATAGTTACTGAAACTGCAGATGCTGAAATTAAGGCTTCAGGAATCGAATTAGAATACGAAGTTGGTACTATGATCGAAATCCCAAGAGCTGCATTAACAGCTGATGAAATTGCAAAAGAAGCTGATTTCTTCTGTTTTGGTACAAACGATTTAACACAAATGACATTTGGTTTCTCAAGAGATGATGCTGGTAAGTTCTTAGATGCTTACTATGATGCTAAGATATTTGAAAATGATCCATTTGCTAAATTAGACCAAACTGGTGTTGGTAAATTAATGGAAATGGCATTAAAACTAGGTAAACCAGTTAACGAAAACTTACACGTTGGTATTTGTGGTGAACACGGAGGAGATCCTTCATCAGTTGAATTCTGTCATAAGATTGGATTAGACTATGTATCATGTTCTCCATTTAGAGTACCAATCGCAAGATTAGCTGCAGCACAAGCTGCAATTGCTGACAAGAAGTAAAATAAAAAGAGCTAGTGATAGTTCTTTTTTCTTTAACTTTTTTTATACAAGAAAGGTTTAAATCTTGACCGGGAAAAGGGATTATGATATTATTATCATGTAAAAATAAGATAATAAAAGAGGTATAAACAGGTGATAATATTATGAATCTATTTAATGAAAAAGGAAAAAATAAAGTAGG
>CANQAS010000034.1 GCA_947589535.1 uncultured Bacilli bacterium
AAATAATAGTTGTTTTTTTAAACTAATTTAATGCAAGGTGATTTACCTTTTAATTTAAGATCATCATTTATAATTTCTTCACTATCTTTGAAAAAAAGCTCAAATTCACGGTAAGTGTCGCTACTTACTATAAAACCTTTTTCTTTTTTCAATATTTCTACTATTTGGTATAAATTAGCACTATTTAAAGTATGTATGACCCAGTTAAGCATCTCTTCGTTTTTAAGAAGGTAGTTTATCACTACGTCACATTTATTACAACCATCAATTTCTGGAAAAGTATGCCACTGCCTTAGTAAAGCAAATTCACCGTTATCAAATAATGGTGCCATACGATTCTCGTATGGCCCTATTATTTCAGCAAAATTTCTACTGAATCTATCTGCATTCCCATATATTCTATCTGCAAATAGTGTTTGCAAATAAAACATTTCAAATTTTTTTTCTTTAGCAATTTTAAGGCCTTTGCTTATATCACAAGCAGAATAGGGAGCAAATGGATTTTTTAATATTTCTTTATTGCTTAAAAAGTAATTAGATAATAAATAGTCTTTTCCATTTAAAGTGGCGATATCCTGTTCTGCGTATGGGATTTGTACCATTTTTAAAAAGTACATTATTATAAGTTCATACTCAATAAGATAAATTGGAATATCCTTTAATATAATTTTACTTCCGTTATTTAAAATTATAGAAAACATTTTACTGCGTCCAATAAACGTGGAGCTAGTTGACTTATTCAATCCTTTTTTAGTATTTGCTTTTATAAATGGTATTTCATCAAGTAAGATTCTTCCATTACTTAAGCGTGTTATATTATTTGGTAGTGGATTATAGCTTGTACCATTAAAAGTGAATGTTTTTATAAACTGATCAAATAGGTTATATGAATTTGAGTATATTGGACTATTTTCATCATATGAATTATAATTTTTTAGTATTTTTTTAATTGTATCTAGTTTTTCCATAATATCCACCATTTATTAGTGCAATACTATATCATAAAAAAGATAAATTGACAACTTTTAACGTCTTTTAAAATATAATTATTAATGGTATAATTGTTACGTTAGAAGGTGTATATAATGAAAAAGTATAAAGTTATGGATGGTAATGAAGCTTGTAGTTATATTTCTTATTTATTTAGTGAAGCAGCTGGAATATATCCTATAACACCAGCATCATCCATGGCAGAAAAGGTAGATGAATTATCTAGTAAAGGATTTAATAACTTATATGGTAGTCCGGTAAAGGTTGTTGAAATGCAAAGTGAGGCAGGTGCTATTGCACTCGTTCATGGTGCACTTCAAGCAGGAACGCTTGCAACTACATATACAGCATCACAAGGATTATTACTAATGATACCTAGTATGTATAAAATAGCAGGTGAGTGTTTACCATGCGTTATTAATGTTGCAGCAAGAAGCATAGCAACACATGCCTTAAGTATTTTAGGAGATCATCAAGATATATATGCAGTAAGACCAACTGGATTTGCGATGATGGCATCATCTAACGTACAAGATGTTATGAACTTAACGGCGGTATCTTATTTATCAGCGATAGAAAATAGTATGCCAGTTTTAAATTTCTTTGACGGTTTTAGAACATCTCACGAACTAAAGAAAATAGAAGTGTTAGATGGAAAAGACTTATTATACATGTTAAATAGAAAAGCTTTAGATGAATTTAAAAATAAAAGTATGTTAGCCAGCAAGGTTATTCGTGGTACTACGGAAAATGATGATATATATTTTCAAAATACGGAAGCTAGAAATGTAAAATATGATAAAATGCCAGACGTTGTAAATGAATACATGAAAAAGATTAACGAATTAACAGGAAAAGATTATAAACCATTTAATTACTATGGTGATAAAAACGCAACTAAAGTTATTGTTGCAATGGGATCTGTTTGTGATACGGTAAGAGAAGTAATAGAAAATGAAGAAGGTTTAGGTTTAGTAGAAGTTCATTTATATAGACCTTTTAGTAAGAAGTATTTTATGGACGTTATGCCTAAGACTGTTAAGAAAATAGCAGTATTAGATAGAACTAAGGAACCAGGAGCTACAGGTGACCCATTATACCTAGATGTATGCTCTATTTATCAAGGTCATACTTTAGCACCTAAAATAATTGGTGGAAGATACGGATTATCAAGTAAAAATACTGATGCAGCCTGTATAAAAGCAGTGTTTGATTTTTTAGATGATCCAAACTGTTTTTCAGATTTTACGGTTGGTATAGAAGATGATTTAACTAAAAGAAGTATACCTGTTTTAGATTATAAAATTAAACATAAGGGAACCCGTGAATTATTGGTTTATGGATACGGCTCAGATGGAATGATAACCGCATCTAAAGACATAATTACCATCATGGGAAATTATACTGATGCTTTTGTTCAAGGGTATTTTCAGTATGATTCTAAAAAATCAGGAGGTGTAACTAAATCTCATCTTAGAATTGCAAGAGAAGATATAAATAGACCATATTATGTGGAAAAAGCAAATCTACTTGTATGTACTAAAGATACTTATTTGTTGAGATATGATATTTTGGATAAAGCTAAAAAAAGTAGCACATTTATTTTAGTTACCGATAAAACAGGTGATGATTTAGTAGCATTTTTACCAAATAAAGTAAAAAGACAAATAATTGATAAAAATATAGACTTTTATACTATAGATGCTTTTGATATAGCACAAAGACATAATATACCAAATAAAGTTAGCATGATTATGGAAGCAGCTATATTTAAAGTAGGTGGGTTTGTTAATTATGATTTAATAATTAATAAAATAAAAGAACAAATAAGAAAGAAATTTTCTAAAAAAGGTAAAGAGATAGTAGATTGTAATTTAGATGCTCTAGAAGAAGTAAGTGATAAACTTATAAAAGTTGATATTAACATGACTTCTTTAGGAAAAGAAAAAGATAACAAAAATAATTTGATTAAAGATAAAGTTATGGAGTATGTGTCTAATTTAGAAGGAGATAAACTTAAGGTTAGTGACTTTGAAGGCCACATGGATGGAAGCTTTACTCCAGAAACTAGTAAGCTTGAAAAAAGAAATATTGCTAACATGCTTCCTTGCTGGAACAAAGAAAAATGCATTCAATGTAACATGTGTGCTTTAGCTTGCCCACACGGAGTAATTCGTCCATTTATATTAACCATGGAAGAAGCTAAAAGATATGATGTAGAAAACGAAGTAGCTAAAGTTCCTGGAAAAGAAGATTTATACTTTTACATGGGTATTTCATGGAAGGATTGTACAGGCTGTGGTGTATGTGCTAGTGTTTGTCCTGCAAAAGAAAAAGCAATTAGCATGCTAGATAAAAATGATGCTCCAAAAAAGAACGTATCAGTTATGTTTGAGGAAAATTTAAATAAAAATATTGTTCCTAAAAATACCATTAAAGGTTCACAATTTGAAAAACCATTATTTGAATTTTCAGGTGCTTGTGCAGGTTGTGGAGAAACTCCTTACATAAAGTTATTAACACAGTTATTTGGAGAAAGATTGGTGGTTGCAAACGCAACTGGGTGTTCTTCTATATATGGAGCCTCTCATCCTTCTATGCCTTACAATATTTCTTGGGCTAATTCACTTTTTGAAGATAATGCTGAATTTGGATTAGGAATCAAAATGGGAGATAAGGTTCAAAAAGAAAGAATTAAAAACATTTTAAGAAATAGTAATTTATCAGAAGAAAACAAGGAAATAGCTGATAGATGGATAAATGATGATGAAAATCTAGAAGCAGCTTTAGATATGATTCGTAATTTTGATTTTAGTGAAGCTATGAAAGCTGAAAGATTAAAAAAATACATCATGCCTAAATCAGTATGGATGATAGGTGGAGACGGTTGGGCATATGATATTGGATACGGTGGTCTAGATCACGTTTTAGCATCAGGGCAAAACGTTAATATATTAGTTTTAGATACGGAAGTTTATTCTAATACTGGTGGTCAAATGTCTAAATCTACTAGAAGTGGTGCAAATGCTAAGTTTGCATCAAGCGGAAAAGAAGGACAAAAGAAAGACTTAGCAAGAATGGCTTTATCATATGAAGGAGTATATGTTGCACATGTTAGTTTGGGTGCTAATATGCAGCAGACAATAAAAGCTTTTACTGAAGCAGAAAAACATAATGGGCCATCAATTATAATCGCTTATGCACCATGTATTACTCATGGTATAAAGTCAGGTATGAAAGATAGTATTTTAGAAGAAAAACTAGCAGTTGAAAGCGGATACTGGCCATTATTTAGATATGATCCAGAAAAAGAAAAGTTAAACCTAGATTATAAAAATCCAGACTTTGATAAATATGAAGAATTTTTAGCAAGAGAAAATAGGTATCAAATGACTAAATTAGTTAATGAAGAAAGGGCTAAAAAGTTATTTGATACTAATAAAGAGCTAGCCATAAAAAGGTTTAATTATTATAAACAATTATCAGAAAAAGAGTAATTTGACAAAGTTACTCTTTTTTGCTAATATATATACTCGTAAAAAAGGGGGATTATAATGAAGTTAAAAACTAAATCACAAAAAAAGATGCAAAAAAATGCACAAAAAAAGATTTTTAATACGTTAATTTATTATAATGAAAACTTTTTTAAAAAAGAATTTAGATTATACACTAATAATGACGAAGTATTTAGTATTAAATTTCCAATAATTGTATTTTTAGATTATATTCGTAAAAATAAAGTATTTGAAAATAAAGAATTATATAATATTAATGAAATAATTAAAATATTAGACCAAGAGATAAATAAAGAAACACCAAAATCAAGATTGAAAATAGTGAATAAAAAAGAAAGAAGAAGAATACATACTTCATGTGACAAAATTTTAGGAACGAATCCTATAACTCTTAATACAACGCATTCTGTAATAGAAAATGGTAGAGAAGCATATATAGTACAACTAACAGATGATAAAGGATTAAACGTTTTTAAACTTTTAGGAGAAAAAGATAATGAAAATTCAAGTTACAAAAAATATATTATAATTGATATTATAAATACATCATTATTAAAGCAATTAATTAACGATTCTAATTCTTATGTATCTTTTCCAGTAAAATCAAAATACATCGATAAAAGTACAGAAAAAGAAAAAGTTACTGGATGTAAATTAACTAAAGAAGAAGCAAAAAAAAGAGAGATAGATTTTAAGGAACTGTTTTATATTGATCAAAATCAAAATATAAGAACAGAAGAAGTAAAAATTAGTATTCATGAATATCTAAAAAGGACTCCAATGATAAGAAAATAAGTTTACACAAAACTTATTTTTCTTTTGGTTAAAAATATATAATAAGGTATAATTAATATGGGTGATAACATGTTAGGAACTATTAAGATAGATGAAATATACGAAACTAAAATTACCGCTTTAGAAAATGAGGGAAAAGGAGTTTGTAAAGTAGGAGGTATGATAGTATTTGTACCAAAGACTTTACCTGGTGAAAAAGTAAGAATTAGAATAACAGAAATAAAAAAGAATTTTGCAAGGGGGAAAATAGTAGAGATATTAAATCCTTCACCAAAAAGATTAGAATCTAAATGCCCTTATTATGATGAGTGTGGAGGTTGTAACTTAAGACATCAAAGTACATCAGAAAACTTAATATTTAAAAAAGAAAAAGTAGAAAACGCTTTAAAAAGGATTGGTAAAATTGATGCAAAGGTAGATGATGTCATTCCATCTTTAAAAGATGATAACTATAGAAATAAGGTAAGTTTTAAAGTAGAAAATGATAATATAGGTTTTTATAGAGAGGGAACCTATCAACTAATTAATATTGATTATTGTCTTTTAGTAGAAAATGAAATTAATGATGAATTAGTTGTTGTTAAAAGATATTTATCTAATAATGAAAATAGTATTAAAACAGTAACTATAAAACATAGCAATGCTATGAGTGAAATATTAATAGATATTTATTCGTTAAATGATAAAGATATTAAAATATTGGATTATTTACTTACGAATATTGATGATTTAAAAACTGTTATTTTCAATGATAAAGTTGTCTATGGTAATGGTTACATTAGTCAAATATCAAATGGATTAATGTTTAACTGCTCAGCTAAGTCTTTTTTTCAGATAAATAGTAATAGTGCAGAAAAACTATATAGTATTGCTATTAAATTAGCCAATTTAAATAAGAAAGATATAGTGCTTGATTTATATTGTGGAACTGGAACTATTACTAGTATAGTAGCAGGTCATGCAAAAAAAGTAATAGGTATAGAAATAGTAGAAGAAGCAGTATTAAATGCTAAGGAAAATTTAAAAATTAACAATATAAATAACGTTCAGTTTATTTGTGGTGATGCTGCTAAGGAAATAACTAAAATAAAAGAACGTATAGATGTTATATTTTTAGATCCACCAAGAAAGGGTGTTGATAGAAAAGCTATCGCGGTTATGAAAAAGTTATTACCAAAAAAAATTATTTATATATCATGTAATCCAGTTACGATGGCAAGAGATTTAAGTTATTTAAGTGATTTATATGAAGTTAAAAAAGTAATACCGGTTGATATGTTTCCTAATACTGCACATGTTGAATGTGTTACTTTACTAGAGAAAAAATAAAATTTTAGTTTCTGTAAGAAGTTAATCAAATATTATACTGGTTTGTTATTTTTAAGTATGTAAAAAGAGGGAAAAACCGCTAATTTAGAAGTTAATTTATATAATATTAAGAAGATATAGAAGAGTTAGAAAAGAAATAAATTAAATCTTTGAAAAGCAATAAAAATAATATTTGAAAAGAACATCTTTAAAAATGATGTTCTTTTTTCATGAAAATTTTATTGACTATATGAATATAATTTGCTAGAATGGTTTTTGTTAGCTACCTTACAATAAGGGGGTATTATGAAAGAAAGAAAAATTCCATTTGAGATTAAAATGCTTGATAACATGATTGATAGAAAAGTATGCAAAAGTGTAGAGAAGATGAGTTTAACTCATACGCAAGCTAGAATATTAAGATTTTTATTTACTAACCAAGATAAAATAATATACCAAAGTGATATAGAAAAAGAAGTGAGTGTTAGACGTTCTACAATTTCAGGCATATTAGATACCATGGAAAAAAATAATCTTATAATAAGAAAGGCTTCTATAGATGATGCAAGAAAAAAAGAAATAGCATTAACCATTAATAGTTTGAATAAACATAAAGAGATAGAAAAAAAGATAGCTAAATTTGAAGATACTTTATTAAAAGGTATAACTAAGGAAGAAAAAGAGTCTTTTTTTAAGATCATTGATAAGCTAAAAGAAAATTTAAAATAAGAAAGGACAAATTAATATGTTAAGGTTAATAAAAGAATTTAGAAAAAAAGATTTTATGTTAATTTTCATTTGTGTACTTTTAATTTTATTTCAAGTGTGGCTTGATTTAAAGTTACCTGATTACATGACTGAAATAACTAAATTAGTACAAACTGAAGGTACTAAAATAAACGAGGTATTAACCCAAGGTGGTTATATGCTTTTATGTGCTGGGGGCTCACTTGTAGCAGCGTTCCTAGTAGGTTACTTAGTTTCATATGTTTCAGCAACTTTTTCTAAAAGAACCAGAAAAACATTATTTGAAAAAGTACAATCTTTCAGCATGGAAGAAATGAAAAGGTTTAGAACTAGTAGCTTAATAACAAGAACTACTAATGATATAACAAACATTCAAATGTTTATTGCGATGGGCCTTCAGATGCTTATTAAAGCGCCTATTACCGCTATTTGGGCAATCTTTAAAATATTTGGTAAAGGATGGGAGTGGAGTTTAGCAACTTTAGTTGCAGTAGTTATTTTACTTGTTGTTATAACATCACTTATGATAATAGTTTTACCAAGGTTTAAAATAATTCAAGAATTAATTGATAACATAAACGGACTTACCCGTGAAAACTTAAATGGTATTAGAGTAATAAGAGCATTTAACGCAGAGAAATATCAAGAAGAAAAGTTTGAACAAGGAAATAATAATTTAACTAAAACGCAAACCTTTAGTCAAAAGGTTATGTCAATAATGTCGCCAGCGATGTATTTAATAATGAATTTTTTAACACTTTCAATATATACTATTGGATCTAGTCTTTTAAGTAATGCTGGTATGTTTGATAGATTAAGCATATTTAGTAACATGGTTGTATTTTCTAGTTATGCAATGCAGGTTTTAATGTCATTTTTGATGCTTGCTATGATATTTATAATGTATCCAAGAGCTAGTGTTTCAGCTAATCGTATTAGAGAGGTTCTAGATACTGATGAAAAGATAAAAGATGGTAATTTTAAAGAAAATACTAAAACTTATGGTGAAATAGAATTTAAAAACGTATCATTTAAATATCCAGACGCAGATGAATATATCTTAGAAAATATTTCATTTAAAGCAAGTAAAGGAGATACTCTTGCAATAATTGGTTCAACTGGTAGTGGTAAGTCAACAATAGTTAACTTAATAATGAGATTCTATGATGTAACTAATGGTGAGATATTAATTGATGGTGTAAACGTAAAAGATTATAAATTAGAAGTATTACACGAAAAGTTAGGATATGTTCCCCAACGTGCGGTAATGTTTGATGGATCCGTTAGCTATAACATTGGCTATGGTAAAAATGAGATTCCAGAAAAACAAATTAAAAAGGCTGCTAAAATAGCGCAAGCAGAGGAGTTTATTAAAAATATGCCAGATAAATACGATGCTAACATAGCATCAGGTGGAACTAACATATCGGGTGGTCAAAAACAAAGGGTTGCAATAGCACGTGCTATCGCTAAAAATCCAGAAATATTAGTATTTGATGATTCCTTTAGTGCTCTTGATTATAAAACTGATTATTTACTTAGAAAACAATTAAAAGAAAATATAAAAGAAGCAACAAGTATTATTGTTGCTCAAAGAATAGGTACCATAATTAACGCTGATACAATAGTGGTATTAGATAAAGGAAAAATCGTTGGTATAGGAAAACATAAAGAATTATTAAAGAAATGTAAGGTGTATAAAGAAATAGCTTTATCACAATTATCAAAGGAGGAACTTGAAAATGAGTAATGAAGATAAAAAAACAAGTGCTCCAATAAGAGGCCACGGACCAGGTGGTAGAAGAAATCCTGGTGAAAAACCAAAAAACTTATCTCTTACATTAAAGAAGATGGCTAAATATCTAAAACCATTTATGTCGGTTTTAATAATTTCCCTTGTACTTGCGGCAGCATCAAGTGTACTTTCAATAATAGGGCCTAATAAACTTAGTGATTTAACTGACGAGTTATCTAAAGGTCTAGTTATAAACAAAGAAAAACTAACTAGTGTAACAGAAGATATTACTAGTTCTTTAAATGAAGAAAAAATAAAAAGAATTAGTGCTAATATTATGGATATTAAATTGGATAATAATACCATAATGTTAATAAATGGATCTAATGATATTTCAACCGAAGAAAAAACTTCATTTAATAACTTTATAAAAAATGCTAGCACTATTTCAAAAGAAGAGCTTATGGAAGAAATAACAAAACTTCCAAATAACATTACAAATGTTATTTTACCAGATTCTACCATAGATAATGTTTTAGTATCATCAGATGATAAAGTAGCATTTATTGAAAACTTAAGTAACGCAGATTTATCTAACCAAAAAGCCATGGTAAAAGCGTTATCTAACATGCCAGAATCAGTTCAGAAAATTATGCTTCCAAATAGCAAGATAGAAGGGGTTTTAATAACTACTGATGAAAAAGTTAAGTTTTTAAGTAAAATGGGTAATATAGACAAAAATTCTAGTGCAAGTACAATATATAAAGCACTTGATGAATTGCCAGATAATATATCAAACTTAATAAAACCAAAAATGGATGGTAAAACTATAAAATCAATTATTATATTCTTAGTTACGATATATCTTATAAGTGCCTTATTTAATTTCTTAGAAAGCTTTTTGATGGCTATAATGTCTAATAAGTTTGCTAAAAGCTTAAGAACTAAAATATCAATTAAGATAAATAAACTAGCATTAAAATATTTTGATACTCATTTAACTGGTGATATATTATCACGTGTTACAAACGACGTAGATACAATAGGTGTTAATTTATCTCAAAGTTTAGGTTCTTTAGTTGCAGCAATAGCATTATTTATAGGATGCGTTATTATGATGTTTGCAACTAACTGGATTATGGCAATAACAGCGATTGTATCATCACTGTTTGGATTTGGGTTTATGGCTACGGTTTTAGGTAAATCTCAAAAATATTTCTTAGCAAGACAAGTAGAATTAGGAAAATTAAATGGTCACATAGAAGAAATATACACTAACCATAACGTTGTTAAGGCATATAACGGAAATTATGATGCTTCAAAGACGTTTGATAAATTAAATGATAACGTGTTTGAATGTAACAGAATGAGCCAGTTCTTATCTGGCCTTATGCCATCAATGATGAACTTTATAGGTAACTTCGGATATGTTGCTGTATGTGTAGTTGGTGCACTTCTTGTAATAAATGGACACATTACTTTTGGTGTAATCGTTGCTTTTATGTTATACGTAAGATTATTTACTTCGCCACTTTCTCAAATTGCACAAGGCATGGCAAGTATTCAGTCTACTTGTGCCGCTGCAGAACGTGTATTTGAGTTTGTAGAAGAAACTGAAATGGAAGATGAAAGTCATTTAACTAAAAAATTAGATCCTAAAAAGGTTAAAGGAAATATCCAGTTTAACCATGTTAAGTTTGGTTATAACAAAGATAAAGTAATTATTAAAGATTTTAATTGCAAGGTTAAACCAGGGCAGAAAATAGCAATAGTAGGTCCTACTGGAGCAGGAAAAACCACGATGGTTAACTTACTTATGAAGTTCTATAACATATATGATGGAGAAATACTAATTGATGGTGTATCAATAAAAGAATTAACAAGAGAAAACATTCATGATTTATTTATTATGGTACTTCAAGATACTTGGTTATTTGATGGAAGTATTCGTGATAATGTTAAGTATAATACTAAGAACATAAGTGATAAAAAAATTATGGAAGCTTTAGAAACCGTAGGTGTTGATCACTTTGTAAAATCACTTCCAGGAGTTTTAAATTACAGAGTGAAAGATAGTGATTCAGTATCTGCTGGTCAAAAACAATTACTTACAATTGCTCGTGGTATGATAAAAGATGCTCCATTCCTTATTCTAGATGAGGCAACTTCGAGTGTTGATACAAGAACAGAAGAGTTGGTCCAAAAAGCAATGGATAAATTAACTAAGGGTAGAACCTCATTTATCATTGCACATAGATTATCCACAATAAAAAACGCTGATTTAATACTAGTAATGAAAGAGGGCAATATAATAGAACAAGGAAACCATAAAGAATTAATGAGACAAAATGGTTTTTATGCAGAACTTTATAATTCTCAATTTAAGAACTAAGATAGTATTCATACTATCTTTTTTCTAGTAAAAATACCTTCTTTGCGTTATAATAAAATTAGTAGTATAAAATTTCTAAGTAGGTGATCGAAATGAAATTAGTAATGGTAAGACATGCTAAAACTGACTATAACGATAAAGGGTTAGTGCAAGGTATATTAGATATTCCATTAAACGAAGAAGGAATAATGCAAGCTATTAATATTAAAGAAAAGTTAAAAAATATAAAGTTTGATTTATGCTTTTCTTCACCACTTAAAAGAACTTTAGAAACAGCAAAGTTAATAGTGGGTAATGACTTTCCTATAATAACTGATGAACTTTTAATCGAAAGAAACATGGGAACTTATGAAGGTGGAAGTTTTAATGAATATCAAAAACATGATTTTTGGGATAGAAATAAAAATTATGATATAAATGGTGTTGAACCTGTTCGTAATATTATGAAAAGAACAGAATTATTTTTAGATAATCTAAAACGTGAATATAAAGATAAAACAATCTTATTAGTTAGTCATACAGCTATTTTAAGAGCACTTCATTTTAATATAGTGGGTTACGATGATACATGGTTTTATAAATTTAAACCTAAAAATGGTGAAGCTTATTATTATGATATATAGGATATAGTATTATGAATAAATACAGATTAAGAACTATTGAAAATGATGAAGTGT
>CANQAS010000035.1 GCA_947589535.1 uncultured Bacilli bacterium
CTTGAAAATATTGAAGAGGAAGATTATTTATTACCATACTTCTTAAGTCAAGAAATAAAAGTATATGATGTAACAAGTGATGTATATAAAATAAATAAAGATGAAAAAATAATTGATGCATTAAATAAAGATTTGGATGCTAGTAAAATTACTATAACGCTTAATGGGTTAAAAGGTGTTGTAGAAAATGATAAATTCATAATTAAAGATGGAGATACTATAGTAGATACATATACCATAACTAACGTTAAAGAAGTAGTAAAAGATGAAGTGATTAGTACTTCTAATAATGGTACAGAAAAAAAATCAGAAAAAGCAAATAAAAAGGTAATAAACCAAATAGAAAAAAGAAATGAAGAAGCTAAAAAAGACACGAAATTAGAAGATATAGTAATTGAAGGAAATAAAGTCCCATTATCAACTTTATTGTTAGCTAAAGGAACGTATAGAAATATAATAATAAAAAATAATGGAATAACAATTACTATAAATGGTAATGACATAAATAAAGTAACTAGTAGTTTAGATTTAAGTTATGAATTAATTCCTCTTAAAGAATCATCAATATATAAAGATGTAAAAACTAAGTTAAATAATGGAATGGTATTAAGGTTTAAAGATAATGTATCTTTACCATATAAGATATTAGTAGAATTAAATACAACTCGTGATATAGAAAAAAACATGGGAATAAAGGATATAAATATTTATTATAATAAAAAACTAACTTTAATTGCACAAAATATGAATGTAAAAGATAATAAACTTAAGTTCTATGTTGAAAATTTAGGAACGTATGTATTGTCGGATAGTAAAGTAAAAGATCCTGAAATAAATAAAACTTTAGTAAAAGAAAATACAAAATTAGATAAGAAGATTAAAACAGGAAAAATATTAATTGGAATATTTATATTACTATTAATACTTATAATAATAGGTTATATTAATTATAAGAAAAAGAAATTAAATAAATAAAAAAGAATCGAAAATGATTCTTTTTTTTTCGACATTTTTTTTAAGTATTTTATCTTATTATGTATATGGTGATTAATATGAAGAAAACTTTTTTTTGGATAATACTAGCTTTGGTAAGCGGTGCTTTATTAGGTAAAGTAACATTTGATTTTTATGATGACGTAGATACTAAAAACGTTATTAGTTATGATAATTATGTTTATTTATTAAGATATGGTAAGTATGATAACTTTGATGAGATGAAAGATAAAGTAACTGATGTTGATAGATATATTTATATTGAAAAAGAAGGTAAGATTACCGCTTATGTAGCACTTAGCAAGACAAAGGAAAGTATAAACAAAATTAAGAAAGTATACGATGATAAAAACATTAAATTAGATATTGTAAAAGAACAAATTAATAATGAAGAGTTTATTCAAAATATTAATGAGTATGAAAAACTACTTTCAGCAACAGAGGACGAAAAATCACTTCTTATAATTGAAAAACAGATATTATCCTGTTATGAAAGTGTGGTGATGACAGATGAATAGCGTTCTTATTAAAGATGTTCCACAAGAAGAAAGACCAAGGGAAAGACTAGTTAAATATGGAGCTAGAAATTTATCTACTGATGATTTAATAGCTATCATTTTAAAAACCGGAACAAGAGAGTATTCATCTAAATATTTAGCTACTCAGGTTTTAAAGTTAGTTAATAACGTATCGGATTTAAAAAACATTAGCTTAAGTAAGTTAATTAAAATAAATGGTATAGGAGCGGTTAAAGCAATTGAGTTTTTAGCAGCCATAGAATTAGGTAGAAGGGTATATGAACAAAAGCCTTTAGAAAATAATTTAAAATGTCACTCTGCAGAAAAGATATTTAGACATTTCAAAGGAGAATTTATAGGACTTAACCAAGAATATTTTTATTGCTTGTATCTTAATTCACAAAAGAAATTAATAGATAAAAAACTTCTTTTTAAAGGTACTTTAAATAAAAGTCTTATTCATCCAAGAGAAGTATTTAAAGAGGCATATTTATCCTCTGCAGCATACATAATATGCCTTCATAATCATCCTTCTGGTAATGTTATACCATCTAATGATGATATAAACATTACTAACGATTTAATAAAAATAGGTTATTTACAAAAGATACCCATAATAGATCATATAATAATTGGTAATAATAATTATTATAGTTTTTTTGAAAATGGGCTTATAGGGAGCGTTAAATGAAACGAATGATAAATGGTAAAACAAATGAAAAATTAAAAAAAATAATTACGATTATTATCAGTATTATTTTTATAATATATATTTCTTTAGTATTAAGTTTAGCAAATAGAAAGTATTTTTTTGTTGAAAAAGTATTTAAAAACATATCATCATACATTAATACTTTCTTTATAAATAATTGTTACTCTAACGATACTAATTCTACTAGGTTAGTATCTTCAAGAATTAATTATTTAGAAAAGGAAAATAATACATTAAGAGAAGAATTATCTTTAAAAAAACAAAATGTTAATTATATTTCTTCAGAAATCATAAATCATACTGGAAAAATGTGGTTTGATACTATTGTTATAAATAAAGGATATAAAAATGGAATAAAAAAAGATCAAGCTGTTGTTACTTCAAAAGGTTTAGTAGGATTTATAACAAAATCAAGTAAAAATATAAGTGAGGTAAAACTATTAACTAGTTATTATAAAGAAAATAAAATACCTGTTACCATAAAAACAAAAGATGGTGATGTAGCAGGTGTTTTAAGTAATTATGATTCTAAAGAAGGCTTATTTGAAATAACAGATGTTATAAGTAAGACTCCTATTACCATTAAGGATAGTGTTGTTTTAGCAGGTTATGAAAATAATAGTTATAAGGGAATTTACATAGGTGAGGTGGTAAAAGAGGAAAATAGTAACTATGGACTATCAAGAAAGGTGTTGGTAAAATCCAGTATTAATTTTAATGATTTATTATTTGTAAGCGTGGTGATAGACAAGTGATGTTTTTTTGTATAATGTTTGTTATTTCCTTTTTATTAGAGTCATTATCTACTAATTTGATTAAGGAATTTATGCCATTTTTTATATTAGGAGTTATAACGATTATAAGTGTTTCTGGCTTAAGTAAAAAACAGATAATAATATTGTTATTTACATTTGGTATTTTATATGATTTACTTTATACTAATTTTATATTTCTTCATGGTTTTATTTATGTTTCATTATTTTATTTTATAAATTTTATTTTAAGAGGAAAGAAAAATTTTTTCATTATGATTTTTACATATTATTTAACTATGTTTATATATTGTTTAATAATGTTATTTTATTCCATAATTATTTCTAATGTTAAAATCTTCGAGCTTATTATGATAATTTTTAAAAGCATCTTTGCTAATAGTATTTACTTTATACTTTTATATATTACTTTTATTGGGGTAAAATGTCTAATTAAGAATATAAAAATTAAAAGTACATATTAATTTACTAGGTGATAACAATGAATGAATCATTTAAATTTTATAATAAAAAAAATACGAAAGATAAAGAAAAAAACGAGGAATCTTTTTTTAAGAGATTTTTGTTTTCAAATTTAATAAAGACTTTAATTGTTCTAATAATATTTTTAGGATCGTTAATATATATTAAACAAAGTAATGATAATAAGATAGCTTTTAAAAAAATAGTTTATAATAATTCTCTTTCTTTTGCAAAAATATATAATTTGTATAATAAATATTTAGGAGATTTGATTCCTTTTAAAAACACAAAAAAAGATAAAACAAAAGTCGTATCGGACGAAAAAATAACTTATCAAAGTATAACCAAAGAAAATAATGGATACATCCTCTCAGTTTCAAAAGATTATGCGGTTTCTTCATTAAAAAGTGGTATTGTAATTGAAAAAAAGGAGGATAAAAAATATGCTACCATAATTAAAGTGCAAGATAAGGAAGGCCTTATAATTACTTATGGAATGTTAAATAATACGGAAGTTAAATTATATGATTATGTGGAAAAAGGAGAACTATTAGGAAGTGTAAACGGAAGTTTATATTTGGTATTTGAAAAGGATGACAAATATTTATCATATGAAAAATATTTGTAAAAAAATTAACATATCACCTTTTTTTCTTTTTATCATCCTAATATCATTTTTATCTGGATTATTTAGAGAGATAATTTGTCTTTTCATAATTATTGTAATACATGAATTAGGACATATTGTTTTATCTTTAAAATATGGATGGAAAATAAAAAAAATAGATTTAACGATATGCGGTGGTTTTATTACTTATGATGATGTT
Source organism: uncultured Bacilli bacterium (assembly GCA_947589535.1). Lineage (GTDB taxonomy): Bacteria > Bacillota_I > Bacilli_A > RF39 > UBA660 > Aphodocola. Next base: position 4,286 of record CANQAS010000035.1, read on the forward strand.
ATAGATAAAGCATTTAAAGAGGAATTTTTAATTTCGATTGCAGGTTTTTTATCACAAATTATTTTATTTATATTATTAATTTTGTTAAATAAAATCCATGTAATTGATGATGGCACTTTATTTATTTTAAATAAATATAACTTATCGGTATTATTATTTAATTTAATTCCTATATATCCGCTAGATGGATCAAAAATCATTTATAATATTTTATGTATTTATTTACCATATAAAAAGGCTTTACGTTTGATAGATATGGTATCTATAATTAGCATATTAGCCATCATTTTATTAATATTATTTATTAATGTAAAGATAGAATATAGTTACATAATAATATTTACGTTTATAATAAAAAAGATTATTATGCATATAAAAGATGTTCCTTATTTATTTAATAAGTTATTATTAGAAAGGTATGTTTATCCTATAAAAGTTAATAAGTATAATTATATAGATGGCTATGATTTAAAACTGTTCAAAAGAGGAAAGAAAAACTTTTTTAAAATTAATAATCATTATGTGAAAGAAAATATTATTTTATCTAAAAAATTTGACTAATGGTTAATAATATGTTAAAATTTATAGCGTTTGAAGAAACTTCTTATTTCTTCAACCACACAGAAAAGGTTTAAAATAAACAATTATGTACCTCAATGGTGAGTCTATTAAATAAAGGAGGGAAATCATGAAAGCAATTATCGAAACTGGTGGAAAACAATACCGTGTTGAAGAAGGTTCAGTTATTTATGTTGAAAAGTTAGATGTAGAAGCTGGAAAAAAATATACTTTTGATAAAGTAGTAATGGCTGATAACAAAGTTGGTACCCCTTATGTTAGTGGTGCAACTGTAGAAGCTAAAGTAGAAAAGCATGGTAAACAAAAGAAAATAGTTATTTTCAAGTATTTACAAAAGAAAAGTTCTCATAAGAAGCAAGGTCATCGTCAACCATACACAAAGCTTACAATTACTAAAATTAACGCTTAATTAGGTGATATGATGATTAAAATAAAATTAAATTATGAAGATGATTTTATTAAGAGTTTTAAAATAACAGGGCATGCAGATTTTGCTGATTATGGTAAAGATATCGTGTGTGCTTCAGTAAGTTCAATTGCTATAACTTCTGTTAATTTAGCAATATCGTTTGATTCTAATTCAATAGAATATAATTTAAAAGAAGGATTTATTGACGTGAAGGTTATTAAAAAAGATAAAATCATTAATAAAGTTTTTGAAAATATGGTAAACATGTTAAAAGAACTAGAAGAACAATATGATAAAAATATCAAATTTATATAAGGAGGTATGAGCTTATGTTAAAGATAAGATTAAATATACAATTATTCGCTCACGTTAAGGCTCAAGGTTCTACTCATAACGGTCGTGATTCTGCTGGTAGAAGACTAGGAGCTAAAGTAGCGGATGGAGAATTAATCCCTGCTGGATCAATTATATATCGTCAAAGAGGGACTAAAATTTATCCTGGAGTTAATGTAGGTATGGGAAAAGATCATACGTTATATGCATTAATTACTGGTTATGTTAAATTTGAACGTCGTGGTAAAGATAAAAAACAAGTTAGTGTATATATTGAAAAATAAGTCTATTTTATAGACTTTTTTACATATTAAATGTATAATATATAGTACTTTTAAAAAGAAGGAGTGTAACATGAAAGAAAAGTCAAAAGATAAATTAATAGCAGGTGTGCTTACGTTAGCAATTGCGACGTGTGCTATTAGTTATAGTAAAGACATTAGCTGTAAAAGACAAGCTAATAAGTTTCTTTATTCAACTTTTTTAGGTATTGATTATTCCGTACCAAATGGTATTAAATATAGTGATTTTGACTCTGATGATATTTATTATGTTCATCAAAATGAAAAAAGAACTATTATTTCTACCAATAAATATGTAGAAGGTTATAATTGTTTAGGAATTTATGATTCTCGTAGTTCTTCGGATGCTATATTTTACATAACGTATTCAACTGATGGGGGAGAAACTATTAATTGTAAATCAATTAGTTATGATGACATTGAAAAGGATAATCATAGAATATTTAATTACGTTAGTGATTTAACGATAATTGATGAAAATTCACCAGAATCTGCTTGTGCCTTTATTCCTGATAATAGCATTAAAAAACTACCTGATAATATAGCCAAAACTAAGGTATATTAATTTATTGTAAGGTGAATTATGCGTTATAATACAGTTAAAAATGCTAATAATATTTTAAGTAGTAGCTCATATTTAATTAAAGAACCAGAAAAATATAAGGGTAAATGGAATAGTGTTTTTAATAATAATAATCCTATATATTTAGAACTTGGAATGGGAAGAGGTAGCTTTATTATAGAAATGGCTAAAAAAAATCCAAAAGTTAACTTTATAGGTATTGAAATTGATAGTAATCAAACTGCATATGCTATTAATAATATAAATAGTCAAAAAATTAATAACCTTAGAATCATATGTGCGGATGCTAAAGACATAATAGATTTCTTTGGAAAGGAAATAAGTACGATATATTTAACTTTTTCAGAACCATGGCCAAAGAAACAAGATAAGAAAAAAAGGTTTACTGATGAAAGTTATTTAAGATTATATGATAGAATTTTTAAGAAAAATAAACATATCATATTAAAAACTGATAATAAAATATTATTTGCTTCTGCACTAGAAAGTTTAAGTAATTATTGGTATGTTTTTGATAAAGTTAGTTTAGATTTACATAATGATGAAAGAAACATAGAAAACGTTATGACGGATTTTGAAAAACAGTATTTTAAAGAACACAGGCAAATATATTATTTAGATGCTAGTTTTAAAGGATAAAGGAAAAAAGAGTATGGACTTTTTTCCTCTTTTAATGTATTATAAAAAAACTTATTTGATAAAGGGTGAGATTAATGGGAATAATATTATCTTATGAAGGTGAATTATATAGACAACCAGAAGAAAGTTATAATGATGAAATTAAAATGATAAAAGTAATTTCTAAATACGAAAAACCAAATTATAGTAGTATGATTGTATATAAAGATGGCGATTTTAAGGATTTAAAAGTTGGAGATATTGTGCAAATTAAAGGAACAAATGAAGAACTTATATTTGTTTGTAAAACCAAAAAATTTGTTTATTTATGTCCTTTATGTTCCGATGTTGATTTTAGAGAAGTTAGAAGACTTCCAAAAAGTAAATTATTTAAAAAAATAGGGGAGTTAGATGTCTTAAGAAAACTTAATCTAATAAATAACATAAAATGGGCATTAGAAAATAATAAGTTTATTCCAAAAGAAGTAAAAGAAACTGTTCAAAGTATGGTTAAAAAATATTAATATGTTATACTTATAATAGAAAAGAGGTGGCTATAAATGTTTGTAGATGAGGTTATAATAAAAGTAAAAGCTGGTAACGGTGGAGATGGATGTACCGCTTTTAGAAGAGAAAAATATATTCCTGACGGAGGACCGTTTGGTGGTAACGGAGGTAAGGGCTCTAGTATTATATTTAAGGTGGATGAAGGACTTAGGACGTTACTTGATTTAAGATATAATAAGCTTATAAAGGCTCCTAAAGGAGCAAATGGTCAAGGTAAAAATAAAAACGGTAGAGGAGCTGAAGACATTGTTATAAAGGTACCATTAGGCACTACTGTTAAAGATATGGATACAGGTTTAATTATCGCGGACTTAACTAAAAAAGGCGATGAAGTAGTAGTAGCAAAAGGAGGGCGCGGAGGTCGTGGAAATACGGCATTTGCAACTGCTTCTAACCCAGCTCCTAATTTCTCGGAAAATGGTGAGCCAGGAGAAGAAAAAACTTTAAAAGTAGAGCTAAGATTACTTGCTGACGTTGGTTTTGTTGGGATGCCATCAGTTGGTAAATCAACTATTTTATCAAAGATATCCGCATCAAAGCCAAAAATAGCTGCATATCATTTTACAACCTTAAATCCTAACTTAGGTGTAGTAAAAACAATTGATGGTAGAGTATTTGTTGCGGCAGACTTGCCAGGCCTTATTAAAGGTGCATCACTTGGTGAAGGCTTAGGAGATAAATTTTTAAAGCACATAGAGCGTACGAGGGTAATTGCGCATGTTCTTGATATGTCTGGATTAGAAGGAAGAGATCCGCTAGATGACTACGAAATAATTAATAAAGAATTAAAAGATTTTAATGAAAAAATAATGGATAAACCACAAATAGTTATTGCAAATAAAATGGATCTGGATAATTCTAAAGAAAACATAAAAAGATTTAAAGAAAAGTATAATGTTCCAATTTATGAAGTTAGTGCAATAACAAATACTGGCTTAGATGAAGTATTAGTTGCAATAGCAGATGAATTAGAAAAACAAGAGGAGCAACCATTATTCGAAGAAGATAACTTTGAATCTCATGTATTATATAAATTTAATAAGGAAAGACCATTTACAATAACAAAAGATAATGATATATATGTTGTAAAAGGAGAAAAAATAGAAAAATTATTTAAAATGACAAAATTCACCGATGAAGGAGCAGTTAGATTTGCTAGAAAATTACGTGCGATGGGAATTGATGATAAACTTTTAGAAATGGGTGCAAAATATGGTGATAAAGTCCAAATAATGGATTTAATATTTGAGTTTAAAGAATAGTTTTAACTGTTCTTTTTTTGATGATTCTTTTACAATAAATATATAATAACCTTGTAATTTATTTTTATTTATTATAAAATTATGTTATAGGGTAAAGGAGGCTTAATCATGAAAGATGAAGAAATAGAAACACTTGATTTTGAAGAGTCTCCAACCGAGGAAATAGAGATGCTTGATTTCGAAGCTGATAAAAAAGTTTCGGAGCAAATAGATGAGATGTTACAGTTTATTGACGTATCATCTAATGAGAAAAAAAACATAGAATTAGATGCTGATAAAGAAAAATTAGATGAGTATAAACCTAGTCTTAAGGATTTTAATATTAAGTCTGCTAAGACTAGAAAAATAGTAAAAAAATCTATGTTATACGTTATTATCCTAATGCTTATTGGATTTGAGTTTTTCGTAAATAAAGCAGGTGAAACATTAAATAATATTAAAGTTTATGCTAGCAATAATGAACCGATTAGAATAGTACAAAATGAAAAATATGGATATATTGATTCGTATGGGAATAAAATTGTTAATCCAAAGTATATTTATGGAGAAAAATTTAATTCTGGTTATGCAATAGTTAAAAATACTTCTAATATGCCTTTGATAATTGATAAAGGTGGTAAAGAAGTTGTTAAGTCTGGAACGTATTTTTCTATATATAGAGCAAAAGATGACATAATAGCTTCTAAGGTAACTAAAAAAGGCCTTAAATATGGAATACTAAGCTCATATTTAAAAAACAAAACAGATTTTATATATGATTCTATTTCATATAAGGATTATGTTTATACTTATGTATATGGTAACTCTGTTGGTCTTATAAACGAGGAAGGCAAACAAATATATGAATATAAGTTAACGGATAAAGACGATAAAAAAATTGATGTTTTACCTTGTCCAGTTACTAATGAAAATTATGAAAGATATGGTGTTGTAACAATTAATGATACGTCTTTAATAGTTAATTTAAAAGATGGAAAAGTAGTATCGTCCCCAACTCTAAATAAGATAACACCAGAGCTAAATAATGTATTTTACGAAACAAGAGATGGTGGTATTAAAAAATATATTTATGTTCAAAATAATAAAGTATTATTAGAATCAGAAAATTATAACAGCTTATCAATAGATCATGTTGAAACAGGTGTTTTAAAGGCTATTAATACGTCATATAATTATGAGTTTATAAGTACAAAAAGCTTAGAACAATTTGAAAAGGGTTTAAGTGCGGATGATGTGTATTATGGCGATAGTGTTGTTATGTATAAGAGTCATGATTATAAAAAGAGGACAGATTTAATTTCATTTGTAAAAAACGGGGAAGTATATAAAACAAATTCTTTAAATTACGAAATATATAAGCCATATAAAAATGGTATTGCAATAGTAAAGTTTAATGATGGAACATATGGATATATAAATGAAGATGGAGATTTTATTAATGACGAAAGATATATAGAAGCATATGAATTTGATTCATATGGGGATGCGATTGCTAAAACCAGTAGTGGATATGGAATTTTAAAAAGAAATGGAAAAGTGCTTATTGACTTTAATAATGATGAAATTAAAATGATACCTGATTATGTTAAAATGAAATATGTAAAAACAAAAGTATATTATGCAGTTAAAAATGCAGGATTATATACTTTGTATAATAAAAATGGTAAAAAGGTAGATAAAACATTATATGAATCTATAGAGTTTGATGATAAATATCCTGTTGCAAAAGCTTCAACAGAAGCTAATGATTTAATATTAACTTTAATAGATATGAAAGAAATTAATATTACTTCAGCTAACATTAAGTATGAAGCTCATGATAATTATTTAATAATCAAAAATGAGTATTATAATTATGATGGTAAGTTAATTTACGTAGATAATAAGGAAAGTTAAGGTGATTAACATGGATGATTTTGAAATGATTGATGTTTCGGAGGATGTTAAGAAAAAAGATAAATTTATGATAGGTGTATATATTTCTTTAGTCATTTTAGTGGTTTTAGGGTTGCTAGTTTATTTATTTGGATATGATATAGTAAAACCATACATACGAGTTTAGGTGATATTATGAAAAATATTTTAAAAAGAATAAACAAGGAAAAAGTATTTAATGTGATTATTGTACTTATTGTAATAGCATTATATATATCTGTTGCATTATTAATCTATACAAACTTTAGAGAAAGAAAAAGAAGTGAATTAGCTAACGGAATAATTGATAAAGTAAATGAAATTATATCTGAAAATGAAGATCAAGGTATAACTGAAGCTTTGGTTAATTATTCTGGTTATAATTATACTGTTTTAGGTAAGCTTAGAATTAAGAAGATAAATATGTATCAGCCTATATTAAAAGAAAATACCGCAGGAGCATATAATACGGCTTTAGTTAAAATGTCTGGACCTGATTTAAATGAAAATGGTAATGTTGCAATTGGTGGTCATAACTTTATGAGGGGTAACTATTTTATAAAGATAAATAGACTTACTAATGGTGATGTTGTAACCATAACTGATTTATCTGGAAGAAGTGTTAATTATTACGTGTATGAATTTGGAGTTACAAGTCGTGATGATGCATCTTATCTAGCACAGCCTGAAGATAAAAATGCTAAAATAATAACTTTGGTAACTTGTACTAAGGGCGGAAAAGAAAGATATGTAGTAAAAGCAAGGGCAAAATAAAAACACTTAAAGTGTTTTTTTTGGTAGTTCATATATATTTTTAGTATTCTTAGGCGCTATTATAATACGCCATGGTTTAACTGACTTATATTTTCTTAATATGGTATCAGCTTTATCTGTTGCAATAACATCTATTTCTTCAAACATAAAAAACGTGTGAATACTCCTGCAGTTTTTAAATAAAAGTCCGTGTTTGATATTTTTCTTAAACATAAGACCAATAAATCTATTAAATAATCCTTTGGCTTCTAAAATCTCTATATCTTTAAATTTTAACATTATATCACCATAATTAAATAATAACATTTAAATAAAAATAAGTAAACTTATTATTTAGATTGACAAAAACCTT
>CANQAS010000036.1 GCA_947589535.1 uncultured Bacilli bacterium
TTCCTTATCTTTATTATTTGATTTTAGTAGTATATTACGTTTTGCATCTCCTACAAATACTTTTATGATTTCCTGTGGATTACTTTTTACTTCTCTTAAAAGTAATAATCCTCTTTTAGCTCGTGATGTTTTTTCAAATTCAGAAAGCTTAATACGTTTTGCAAGACCTTTATGAGTTATAACGGTTACATACTCAGATTCACCATCAAATACAGAGCCGCTTACTACCTCATCGTCTTTTAAATTGATTGCTTTAACACCTGCTGTTTTTAAACCTATAGTTGGTATTTCTGATTTATCATACCAAAGTCCATAACCTTTTTTAGTTGCAATAAACACTTCGTTATAAGCGTCCATAGTAACATCTACTACTTCATCTTTATCCTTTAGTTTAATAAACGTAATTGGTTTTGAATAACGTTGTACAACAAAGTCAGATAAACTAGATTTTTTAGTCATGCCATTTTTAGTAAACGTAATTATCTCACGATTATCAAATTTTGAAACAGGGATAGCTTTTATTACTTTTTCATCTTGCATGATAGGTACTATATTACTTACGTGTTTACCAAGTTCTTTCCACTTAAGTTCAGGAAGGTCATGAACCGGTATGTATAAGTAATTACCTTTGTTAGTAAATAAAAGTAATGTGTCAAGTGTATTTTGTTCAAACAATCCAATTACAAAATCATCTTCCTTAACCAATGTTGCTTCTCCATCTGATGCAGAATAAGACTTCTTAGATACACGTTTTACGTATCCCTCACTTGAGACAACAACAATAACATCTTCTTTTGGTATCATTGCAGTCATATCTATTTTAATGTCGGTTATTTCATCTTTGATATTAGTTTTTCTTGGAATAGCAAATTCCTTTTTAACTTTTCTAAGCTCTTCCTTCATTACTTTTTTAAGTTCGTTTTCATCAGATAAAATAAGTTCATATTCTTTTATAGCTTCTTGTAAAGCTTTCATCTCGTTTTCAACGTCAGTTATATCAGTATTAGTTAAACGATATAATTGTAACATTACGATTGCGGTTGCTTGTCTTTCAGTAAATGAAAATTCTTTTATCAAGTTAGTAATTGCATCCGCTTTATTTTTAGAAGCTCTAATTACTTTTATTACTTCATCTAATATACTAATTGCTTTAAGTAATCCTTCTAAAATATGAAATCTATCCTTAGCATGAGCTAAATCAAATTTTGTTCTTCTAGTTACTACTTCTTTTTTATGATTAATAAAAGCATCCAAAATTCCAAGTATACCTACTTGTCTTGGTCTACGATTAACTATCGCAATCATGTTAAAGCTGTATGACACTTGCATATCAGTATTTTTAAGTAAATAATTTTTAATTAATTCAGCGTTAGCATCTTTTTTAAGTTCTATTACGATTCTTAGTTCACCACGTGAAGACTCATCTCTTACTTCAGCAATACCTTCTATTTTCTTGTCAATTCTAATATCATTCATCTTTTTAACAAGTGCTGCTTTATTAACTTCATATGGTATTTCAGAAATAACAATCATTTGTTTACTTTTTTCTTTAATTACTTCATACTTAGACTTAACGATTATTTTGCCCTTACCTGTTTCGTAGGCTTCTCTTATTTCTTTAGAACCTTCTATTACACCACCAGTTGGAAAATCCGGACCTGGTATAACTTCCATAATTGAATCTAATCTACAATTTGGAGAATCTATTCTTTTAATAGTCCCATCTATTACTTCTCCTAGGTTATGTGGAGGAATATTTGTCGCATAACCTGCTGATATACCTGTTGAACCATTTACTAAAAGATTAGGAAATCCGGCTGGCAGTACAACTGGTTCCATTAAAGTATCATCATAGTTTGGAGCCATTTCAACTGTATCTTTACCTATATCATTTAAAAGTACGTTACTAATTTTAGCAAGTCTTGCTTCTGTATAACGCATTGCTGCGGGTCCATCGCCATCCATTGAACCATTATTACCATGCATATCAATATATGGTGTCATCATTTTCCAATCCTGACTCATTCTAACTAATGCGTCATAAATTGAGGAATCACCATGTGGATGGTAGTTACCCATTATTTCGCCAACTGCTTTAGCACTTTTACGATATTTTTTATCGTAGGTATTACCACTTTTATACATTCCATACAAAATTCTTCTTTGAACGGGTTTTAAACCATCTCTTACGTCGGGTAATGCACGGTCTAAAATGATAGTTTTACAATATCTGCCAAAACGTTCACCCATTATTTCTTCTAGTGAATATTCTTCTATTCTTTGTAATACTTCTTTCACCTTGTGCACCTCCTTACTTTAACATCTCGTAGTTATCTTCAAGCGTAAAGTCTACGTTTTCTTCTATCCATTCTTTTCTAGGTTCAACCTTATCTCCCATAAGGACTGATACTCTTTTTTCTGCTAACGCAACGTCAGTTATTTTAACTCTAAATAAACTTCTCTTTTCCGGATCCATGGTTGTTTCCCATAATTGGGTTGCATCCATTTCACCAAGACCCTTGTATCTTTGTAAATCTTCTATTTTACGACCTTGAGTTATTTCTTTCAACTCATCATCAGAGTAAACGTATACTTCTTCTTTCTTAGAAAAAGATACTTTATATAATGGTGGGTTTGCAATGTATACGCGTCCTGCTTCAACAAGTGGTCTCATGTAACGATAGAAGAATGTTACAAGTAAAACTTGTATGTGACATCCATCATCATCAGCATCGGTCATTATTATTATTTTATCGTAGTTACAATCTTCAATGTGAAAATCAGGCCCAACTCCTGCACCTATCGTGTATATTAAAGTGTTTATTTCAGCGTTTTTATAAGCTTCGTCCATGGTACATCTTTCGGTATTTAAAACCTTACCACGTAAAGGTAATATTGCTTGGAAACTTCTTTCGCGACCAGTTTTTGCGCTACCACCTGCCGAATCACCTTCGACTATGAATAGTTCGTTTTTCTTTGGATCTTTTTTAGTTGCAGGGGCTAGTTTATCAGATAAATTCTTTTCCTTGGAATTTTTGGTTTTTCCTTTACGTGCTTCTTCCCTTGCTTTTCTAGCTGCTTCTCGTGCTGCTTTACCTTTTAAAGCTTTATTTATTATATCAGTTGCAATAGCTTTATTTTCTTCTAAAAAATATTGCATTTTTTCATAAACAATTTGTTCAACTACGGTTTTTGCAAGTGGGGTTCCAAGTTTACCTTTAGTTTGTCCTTCAAATTGTAATAAATCTTCTGGTACCTTTAAAGATAAAATAACGGTTAATCCTTCTCTTACGTCTGAACCTTCAAAATTCTTGTCTTTAGATTTTAAATATCCGTTATTTTTAGCATAATCATTAAACGCTTTGGTAAGTGCACTTTTTAGACCTACTTCATGGCTTCCACCATCACTTGTCTTAACGTTATTAACGAATGATACAACGTTTTCGTTATATGAATCAGTGTATTGAAGTGCACACTCTACTTCTATTTTGTTTTTAGAACCTTCAAAACCAACAACATTATGAATTGTTTTTTTACCTTCGTTTAAATATGATACAAATTCTTCTAAACCTCTTTCATAGTGAAAGTGAGCTTCTTTTTCATCTTCTTCATCTATTACATCAATCATAAGACCTTTTATTAAAAAGGCAGATTCTTGCATTCTTTCACAAATGGTTGTAAATGAAAACGTAGTTGTTGAAAATATTTCATCATCAGGCATAAACCTAACGGTTGTACCAGTTCTATTAGTAGTTCCAACCTTTTTTAAGTCTTCATCTAAATGTCCGCCGTCTTTAAAAGATATTTCATACTTTCCACCATCACGGTTTATACTTACTTTCATCCATTTTGAAAGCGCATTAACAACTGATGCACCAACTCCGTGTAACCCGCCAGATACTTTATATCCACCTTCTTGGAATTTACCACCAGCATGAAGAACAGTATAAATAACTTCCGGAGTTGATTTCCCAGATTCGTGAATACCTACTGGTACACCACGACCTTCATCAGAAACTGATACTGAACCATCTTTATGAATAGTAACTTTTAAATGGTTACCAAACCCATTTATCGCTTCATCGATACCATTGTCTACTATTTCCCAGACAAGATGATGTAAACCTCTTTTGTCAGTTGATCCTATATACATACCAGGTCTTTTTCTTACTGCTTCAAGACCTTCTAATATTTTAATTGATGATTCATCATATTTTGCCATAAAAAACCATCTCCTTACCTTATTAACCTATAAAGCATTATATCATAAGTATTTAAAAAAGTGCAAAATTCTTGACACTTTTTTTACGCGAGTTTAAAATTGATTAACCTTTTCTATACTTAATTTATACTTTGTTAAATAAACCTCCATATCACCTATATATTTTAATATAAATCTATTATTTTTTTCGATACTGTAATTCCGATAGTATTATTATTAACTTTTTTTATTTTCTATTAATTTTTTTCTTTATAATAGTTAATATAATTTTCCTTTTTAAGTAAATATTATATAAATTATTTTTAGTTTTTTTTCGAAATAATAGTGGAACAATATATAGTTTTATTTCCTTATGGCACAAATTAAAAAACAACGAACTATCAATTATTGATATTTGTTCATTGCCTTCATTACTTGATTAACTTGTTTTTGACTAGGGGTTCTTCCCATTTGCATCATCATCGCTTTTATCATCTTTTCATTTATTGGTGGGTTTTTCTTTAAATATTTTTTCATAAACGTTCTAGCTCCAAGAAATCCTAATACTAAACCTACAATAAGACCAATTACGCACCATAAAATGTTTCCCAACATAATTTTCACTTTCCTTTCATATAATCATTTTACTAAAAATTACCATTTGGCGCAAGTTTTTTTGATATTACATTACTAAGCCAAAAATAATCTTTATTATTAAAATCACAAACAAAAACATTTTCCTCTTTAGATATTATTTTAAAAAATGAAGTAATATTCTTATTAGTTTTAATTTTAATATACGTGTTATATACTGTAAGTTTAGTTTTTTCAACACCATCGTCTAAAACATGCTTGTTTAGTGTTTTTCTATAATTGTTATCAAATGCGTATTTTCTATAAATATTACTATTAATTTCTGTCTTATTATATGGTACTGCCATCTGTTCAAATAGCCTATATGATATAATAAAATCATTTTTACTAGATAAAGATATTTGCTCTAACATCTTATATAAATAATATGTTTTATTATAATAAAGTTTGGAAAATGAATCATTAATTTTAAATAAATAATATACTCTCATAATTAAAAACACCTCTTTTATAGAATATTACGTATTCTATAAAAAAGATGTCGAATTCTAAAACTTTGATTATTTTTTCTTCAGTTATTATTTTAGTAGTTTTTCTATTCTTTTAGCAATTGATTCATCATCTAACTTTAATTTTTTAAGTATATCTTCTTCATTTCCGGAATATCCAAATTCATCTAATCCCATTATGTACTTATCATTATAAACATACTTATGCCATCCAAATTTAGAAGAACGTTCTATTACAAAAGTCTTATACCCTATTGGTAATATCTCTTCTTTGTAACTATTTGGTTGCTCTTCGAAAAGTCTCATACATGGCATTGATATAACTCTTATTTCCATTCCTTTAAGAGAAAGCTTTTCTGCTATATTAATTGCAAGTGATACTTCACTTCCAGTTGCTATTATAATTCCAAATAATTTTTTCTTCTCCATTCGAACTATATAAGCACCTTTTTTAACACTTAAAGAATCAGTAGAGTCTAACATTTTACATTTGTTTTTAGCAAGCACAATAGAAGAAGGCTTATCGTTATTTAAAATAGTTTGCCATGAACCTATTATTTCGTTTGCGTCACATGGTCTATATACATAGTGATTAGGTATACTTCTAAGCATTGGAAGTTGTTCTATCGGCTGATGCGTTGGACCATCTTTTCCAATCATAACAGAGTCATTAGTAAATACAAACGTACTAGGAAGATTCATTAAGCTAGCCATCCTAATAGATGGTTTTAAATAATCAGAAAACGCTAAAAACGTGGATGTAAATGGCCTTAATCCAGAAAGTGCAAGACCATTTATAAAAGCACCAGATGCATGTTCTCGAACTCCAAACCAAAAGTTTTTTCCACCATAATTGTCGCTTGTAAAATCACCAAAGTTATTAAGATATGTTTTTGTAGACGTCGCTAAATCGCAGGATCCTCCTAAAAACGCGGGATAATTATCAGCTATTACATTCATAATAATTCCGTTTATTTTTCTTAATTCATCATCCTGAAACGTCATATCTTTAAATAACCTAGTTACATCATATCTTTTATCTTCTGTTAAAGATTCTAAAAATCTTTTAGTATCATCATCACAAGAATTTATGTATGAAGTATATTTTGCAAGCCATGTTCTTTTATCATGAGCTACCCTTGTGTTTATAAAATTAGACATTTCTTTTCTAAGTGAACTTATGTTAGAAAATAAATCTCTATCTAAATTTAATTTGTCTTTTATCTGTCTTATATCTTCTTTGGTTAATGGAGTACCATGTACTTTATTTGTCCCTTCAAGTATTGAATCCTTACCTATCGTTGTCTTTATTCTTATAAATGATGGTTTATCAATCACACTTTTAGCTTTCGATATAGCCATATCAATTAATAGAGAGTTATTACCATCTGGAACATCATACGTATGCCAGTTCATGGAATCAAACCTTCTTAAAATATCTTCATCAAAACTCTGATTTAACTTACCATCTATCGTGGTACTATTAGAATCATATAATACAATTAAATTTCCTAACTTTAACTTACCCGCCAAAGAACAAGCTTCATATGTTATACCTTCCATTAAATCACCATCAGAACATAACACATACGTTTTATAATTTATTAGTTCACCAAATTTTTCAGATAAAAAACGTTCTGCTGCTGCCATACCAACAGCCGTTGCAATACCTTGTCCTAATGGACCTGACGCACAATCAACTCCAGGAGTTACACCAAATTCTGGATGTCCAGGAGTAATAGAATCAATTTGTCTAAAATTTTTCAAATCATTTATACTTATATCAAATCCCGCCATATAAAGTGTGGCATACAAAAGTGCTGATCCATGTCCTGCCGATAAAACAAACCTATCTCTATTTATCCACTTATCATCTTTAACATCGACTCTTATATGATTATTATAAAGTGAATACATTATTGGAGCTGCACCTAAAGCAATTCCAGGATGTCCACTTTTAGCTTTAGATATTTCTGCTAAAGAAAGTGCTTTAATTGCACTAATGATTCTTTTTTCGTCCATTTTGACCACCCTTCTTATTTTCTATTAATATTATAAGTCAAAAAAAAGGATTAATCAACGTTTTAATTCTTATCATAATTAACAACTACGTTTTTCTCATTTTCAACTTTTTCATTTAAATGATTAGAACTATCATAGTTGCAAATCCAAAATACATTTACTATGGTTATTATTAAATAAATAACTGCAGCTGCTTTATATCCTTTCAAATTTTTCATCAATATCACTCCTTTTCGTTTTATTACAATTTTAGTTTATCACGAACAAACGTTTGAGTCAATAGAAAATATGAACAATTGTTTGACAATGTAAAGTAATTATGTTATTATTTAGATGTAATAAAAAAGGGAGGAAATTATGGAAAAACTCACAAACAGACAAAAAGACGTTCTAGATTATATTAAAAGTTATGTAGCTAAACATGGATATCCACCTGCCGTTAGAGAAATAGGTTCTGCATTGGGATTAAATTCACCTGCTACTATACAATCTCATATAACAGCATTAGAAGCAAAAGGTTATATAAAAAAGACAAATTCAAAATATAGATCACTTGAAATAGTTGGTAATAACGAATATTTAAACGAAGAAGTATCTCAAGTACCATTACTTGGAAAGATAACCGCGGGTTCACCTATTGAAGCAATTGAAACTCCAGATGAATATTTTAGTTTACCTACTTATTTAATTCCATCAAAAGAAGAGGTATTTACTTTAAAGGTAAGTGGTGAAAGTATGATTAACGCTGGTATCTTTGATGGAGATATAGTAATAGTGCAAAGGCAAAACATTGCAAGAAATGGTGATATCGTAGTTGCAATGACAGAAGAAAACGAAGTTACATTGAAAACTTTTTATAAGGAATCTACGCACATAAGATTGCAGCCAGAAAACGATACAATGGCACCAATTATATTACCTAATTGCACAATACTAGGTAAAGCAATCGGATTATATAGAAAGTTTTAAAAAATAATATCACTGATTAAACTTATAAAATAAAAAACATTAGATGAAATTATAAATATATTATTACTACTTAAAAAATCAACATTAATCCATATAAGTTAAAAATTAAATGTAAATCATATAACAACAGAATTAGGTCAAAGTTATTAGAGCAAAAGAAATAATTTTTAAGTTATTCACACCTACTTTAGAACAACAAGAAGCTATGAATAAATATTAAATAGGCTATTAAAAATAAAGTATAAAACTTACTTAACTAAAGAAAAATCAAAATGGCAAGTTAAATAAAAACTCTGTAATTAACGAATATTAAAGTGTTTTTTAGAAAAATAAAAATATAAAAAAGAGAAACTAAAACTTCTCTTTTTTAGTTTCTCCAAATCTATCTAAAAACGCCCTTGCATGCTAAAGCGTTCTACAATAGTATATGGTTCACAAGTAAATTTGTTAACCATATTTTTCTTAAAAACAAACCTCACTGAACCGTAGGTATCAGTTCTAATTATGCTAGTATTTTTAAGAATTTCTAACGTTTCATCATTTGGATGATGATATCTATTATTTAAACCTACTGATATTATGGAATACACAGGATTAATTATATTTATAAAATCCTTGTCACTACTTGTCTTAGAACCATGATGTCCTACTTTTAATATATCCATTTTTGGTAAGTTATACTCATTAATTATGCTTTTTTCCACTTTTTTACTTGAATCACCCATAAATAAAATATTCTTATTTCTAACATTTAAAAAGGTAACAATACTATTCTCATTTTCATTATCATAAATATTATTATTTAAAAATATGAATTCATAATTATCAACCTTATAGCTATCTTTTAATTTCATAACGTTTTTATATAATGTAATTTCTTTTTCTAGATCATTTAATTTTCCTTTATTTATTAATATATTTTTTACGTTAATATTTTTTATTAAATTAACTGCCTCTCCCATATGATCATAATCACCGTGAGTAAGTATTAACGTATCTATTTCATTTATTCCCCTAGAATTTAAATAAGGTATTGTTTTATTGAGAACAATCGAATAATTACTACCATATATACCACCAGTATCTATCATTATAGTCTTCCCACGAGGAAGGATAATTATACTGCTATCACCTTGTCCAACATCTAAAAAAATAATTTCAGGATTTATTATCAAGTATTTAGAATTTATATTTATAATTAAAATAGTTAAAAATAAAATTATATATTTTTTATTTAACTTAATACTTAAAAATAAAGAAACGTAATATATTAATATAATTATTAAATTAGGTTTAGAAATCTCAAAAATAAATATATCCATATTAGATAAAATACTTATTACATTTTCTATACCATTCATAATAACAAAATATAAACCATCTAAAAATGGAAATATAAATACTAATAAACCAAGTGGAAATATTATTATAGAAAAGATAGGAACAAATATAATATTAAATAGTGGAATAAGTAAGTTTATTTTAAAAAACGCATTAGCGATAATAGGAACAGATGCAAAAAAACATACTAAAGAAATTATAACAATCTTCTTAAAATAGTTTTTACCATTTAAAAGATTTTTAGATAATAATATAAAAAACGTAATAACTATAGAAAATATAAAACCAATATTATATATAAAATAAGGGTTATATAATATAAGAATAGAAAAACAAAAAACAAGTAATTCTAAATTATTATAGTTAAATTTTAACTTTTTATTTATATTTTTCAAAATTAAGAATAAAAAGCACCTCATTAGTGATTCAGGATAATTTGTAATGAATAATAAAAACATTAAAAACAAGAATATGATTAAATTTTTGAACCTACTATTTTTGAATAATAAATTAATAATAATTAGAAACAATGATAAGTGCATACCCGATATAGCAAGCAGATGACTTATTCCAATATTTCTATAATTGGATAATATATCTTCTTCTATATCACTAGTATCACCCATAACAAAAGCCTTAATATATTTTTTACTTTCATAATTATTAATATGTTTTATAATTCTATTTTTTAATTTATAAAATACATTTTTATTATTTTTTATTATCTTTATATTAGCATCATTAGATATCATAACGATTTTTTTAGATAACAAATATTTATTATAATTAAATAAATTAAATACTGTATTATTAGGTGCTCTTTTAAATAATCCATTTACATAAACGACATCCCCATAATTATATTTAGATTCTTCGTATAAAGTTATCCTATACTTTTTCTTATTTCTTACATCTATTATAGTTTTATCAGAATTATGTTTTATGTAAGTTATTTTTCCTGTTATCTTTTTATTTTCTTCTTTATAAACATTACTACCAAAACAAGCAGTCATAACTAAATTAATAATTGAAATTAAAAATATAAAAATTAGTATTATTTTCTTAAATTTAATCATAGACTTATGTTATCTTTTATTTTTTCATATAACGCATCACCAATTCCAGATACATTTTTAATATCTTCTAAGGCTTTAAAATTACCATTTTCTTGTCTATAACTTATTATTGCATTTGCCTTAGACTCACCTACACCCGAAAGAGTCATTAACTCTTCCTTACTGGCTAAATTAATTGACACTTTACCACTTAACTTAGCCTCAGTATTATTCTTACTAGTAGATTTTTTTATACATGCATCATTACTAGCATCAGGACACACGCATTCGTTAGACGCACACGTAATATCATTTAAAGTGTCATTCTTTTTATTATAATTATATATTTCATTTTTAGTATAAACTATAATATACATTTCATCATTTACTTTTTTACTTAAATTAATATTAACCGTATTAGCATTATCAGATAAACCACCAGCCAAGTTAATTGCGTCAATTATTCTTTTTCCTTCTTCTATTTCATAAACACCTGGTGTGTTTACTGCACCTTTAACATCTACAAAAACAGTACTTTTCTTTTCATTTTCTTTACTCTCTTCTGTTTTTGAAACTAACACTTTATTATTACTATTAGTTGTAATACTTTTATTATCATTATTATAATTGTAAATATATACACCTATAAATGATAAGATACCCAAGCCTAAAATAACGATATACCGCCAATATTTTCTTAAGAAATATTTCATTTTTCTCTCCTCCTTTTAATTAATTGTTAGCAAAAAAAATGAAAATTCCCCTTAAAAAATAAAAAAAGTAAAAATTTTATTTAATTCTTACTTTTTCTTCTACTACGTAGCATTAAAACCCACCATCAAACTAATATAAACTACATCTATAAACATTAGCTTGTAAAAAAACGATACTTTCTTCTAAAACTGTAAAAGTAGCTACTTTCAATTATAATCAAATTGCTTATTTGAAACAATATCTCTATAAAAAATCAGGAAACACATAGTATTACATGTTTAAATATTCTTTTAAGTAAAGAATCATAAGAATTAAACCCAGACATATTCTTATATAATTTATGAATACTTGTTT
>CANQAS010000037.1 GCA_947589535.1 uncultured Bacilli bacterium
GAAAGTTAAATAAAAAACAAATAGAATTACTAAATACTATTGATATGATATATTATGTAAGGTATTATAAAGCGCTACTAAATGATATAAACATGCAGTATTATATGTTTTTATATGGTTTATTAGATAGTAAAAACGTTGATGAATTAATTAAAAATGAGAAATTTATATATAATGATCAAAATGAAATATCAAAAGGTAATGCAATAGTATTATCTAGAAAATTAGCTGCATAAAAATAAATATTTGAATTATGATAATTAATGTGTTATAATCTACTTGTTAAATGCATTGAAGGAAAGAGTATAGGCAAGACTATTAAAAGAGAGTATGGTAAGGTGAAAGCATACATAGCTAAACTTATATAAATGGTTCTGGAGCTGTTTAATCGAATTATTAGGTTAAAACGTTATCTTGCGTTACGAGATTTGAGTGCTAGATATTAATCTAGAACAAAGGTGGTACCGTGGACATATAAGTTCATCCTTTAATTAGGATGAATTTTTTATTTTTTGTGAGTGATTATTTTTAACCATAAGATTCGTGAATTTTTAAGTAAACATGATAAAAGTACTTTAGTTGTATATCCTGAGGGAGTAACTTATGTTGAAAAAGAAACAATATTTGATATATTTAAAAGAAAACCTCAAACTAAAATAATAAAAATAACATTTAACAATAAAAAGAGTAAAAGAAGGTGATATAATGCCTGGAGTTGGTATTGGTGTGATGATATTTAACGAAGAAGGTAAAGTTCTTTTAATTTTAAGAAATGATAATGCTAAAAAAGCTGATAGTGATATGAGATTAGAAGAAACTTGGACTTTTCCATCAGGTAAAGTAAAGTTTGGTGAAACCATTAATGATGCTGCGGTAAGAAAGGTAAAAGAGGAAGTTAATCTTGATATAAAAAATCCTAAAATAATATCTATTTCAGACGATATAAATTCTTTTGCGCATTTTGTTACTTTTGGACTTGTTGTTAAAGATTACAAAGGAAAAATATCACTTGGCAATTCAGAAGAACACGTAGATTATAAATTTTTTGATATAAATAAATTACCAAAAAATTTATGTATGCCATCACGTAACATAGTTAATAATTATAAAAATAATATAATATATAAAGGAGATGATCATAATGAATAATAAAAAATACTATATCTCAACTGCAATAGCTTATACATCAGGTAAGCCTCATATCGGTAATACTTATGAAATTGTTTTAGCTGATGCTATTGCGAGATATAAAAGACAAAAAGGGTATGACGTATACTTCCAAACTGGAACTGATGAACATGGCGAAAAAATAGAGTTAAAAGCAAAAGATAAAGGAATAACCCCAAAAGAATTTGTGGATGAAGTTGCAGCCGAAATAAAAAGAATATGGGATGTTATGAATACTTCATATGATAAATTTGTTAGAACAACGGATCCTAATCATGAACGAGTGGTTCAAAAAATATTTAATAAGATGTATAACAAAGGAGATATTTATAAGGGTGAATATTCTGGACTTTATTGTACACCTTGTGAATCTTTCTGGACTCAGTCACAACTTGTAGATGGTAAATGTCCAGATTGCGGAAGAGATGTGGAAGAAAAAAAAGAAGAAGCATACTTTTTTAAATTATCTAAATATCAAGATAAACTAGTAGATTATATCGAATCACACCCAGAGTTCATACAACCAGAATCAAGAAAAAATGAGATGTTAAATAACTTTATTAAACCCGGATTACAAGATTTATGTGTATCTAGAACTTCATTTGATTGGGGTATTCCAGTAGATATTGATCCAAAACACGTTGTCTACGTATGGTTAGATGCACTTACTAACTATATAACTAACATAGGATATGATCCGGATGGTTCTAGTAGTGAATTTAAAAAATGGTGGCCTGCAGATCTTCACCTTATTGGTAAAGATATTATTAGATTCCATACGATATACTGGCCATGTTTCTTATGGAGTTTAGATATTGATCTTCCTAAACAAGTATTTGGTCATCCATGGTTGCTCACTAACTCTGATAAAATGAGTAAGAGTAAAGGTAATACAATATACGCAGATGATTTAGTAGAATTATTTGGTGTTGACGCAGTAAGATATTATGTACTACATGAAATACCTTTTGCAAATGATGGTAATTTAACTTATGAATTATTAATTGAAAGAACAAACACTGATTTAGCTAACACGTTAGGTAACTTAGTTAACAGAACTATATCAATGGCTAATAAATATTTTAAAGGCGTCGTCACTAATAAAAAGGTAAATGAAGAAGTTGATAATGAATTAATTTCTATGATCAATGACTTAGATTCAAAATTAGAAAAAAGAATGGATAAATTAGAGATTGGTTTTGCATTAGATGGGATATTTGATTTATTAAGAAGAAGTAATAAGTATATAGATGAAACCATGCCTTGGATACTTGCTAAAGAAGAAGATAAAAAGGATAGATTAGAAACAGTTTTATACAACTTATTAGAGTCTATTAGAGTATGTGCGTATTTTTTAAGACCATTTATAACAAAAACAGCTAATGAAATTTTTAAACAATTAAATACATCTGATGAAACAGCTTTCTTTAATGAAAATAATATTTATCAAGATATGAAGCCAGAAGTATTATTTGCAAGAATAGATAAGGAAAAGAAATTAAAAGAGATAGAAGAAAAAAGATAAAACATTTAAAAAATGATTAAATTAGTACGTATAGTAGTTCTTATTTGATAAAAAAATTTTAATTAATCATCATGATGTAAACATATATTCAGGTTAAAAAAATAATAAGATTATCAAACAAGACTTTTATGAATTTATAGAAGTCTTGTTTTTTTATATCCTGATTTCTATATATTTATAATTAAATTTAAACAGGAAATATATTACATAAAAAAACATGGTGTTAATAATCATTAAAAAAAAATTAAATATAAAAGATAAAGAGTTATATTTAAGAAAACTACTTGGTAATATAAACTTTGTTTTGCAAATAGAAAATAATAATAATTTTATAAATTATAAGATATTATTTAAAAATATGTGATATAATATGCTAATAGAAACGGAGATGAATTTTTGTGGCGTATTTTGATAGTGAACATACATATACTAAAGAAGAATTAGATAATTTTTCTCATGATGATTTAGTT
The DNA here is from genome assembly GCA_947589535.1 of uncultured Bacilli bacterium. GTDB lineage: Bacteria > Bacillota_I > Bacilli_A > RF39 > UBA660 > Aphodocola. Next base: position 3,163 of record CANQAS010000037.1, read on the forward strand.
CAAATTACAAAAAAACTTCAGTATGATTATTTTAATTATAAAATGATATCTGAACATGAAAAAAAAGAAGATATACAAACTATAGTAGATTTAAAAAATAAAAGTGCATATAATAAAAAGCAAGTTAAAATAGCAACATATTTCTCATTGAATGCTTGGAGTACTTTATCGACGATTATTGGAATGTTTGGTTTAGCTATTATCAATTGTTATGATCCATTAATGGATGAAAAATTAATAGACATACGTGATTTATTTGAAAGAAAATCTGAAATATGGAACTTACTGTATAATGTAATTTCAATGGAATCTCATCTTATGTTTTTTGATTTTGCATTAATTTTCACGGGTGGACTTTTTGCATTATATAGTAATTATAAACTAGACGAATTATATGATTTGGATCCTAATTATAAAGAATGGAAAATGATGAAACATAAAATAAAAGTAAAAAATAGAATAAATAAATTTAAGAACAATCTTGAAAATATATTAAAATAAACTTTTAAAGAATAAATTTGGTGGTTTATTCTTTTTTTGTACCCATTTTTTACCTAATTTCATAAACAAATATAGAAGGTGATTATATGCGTTTATGGAAAAATTCTAGGTATGTTAAAGATGGGGATTACTTTTTAGTATGTAAAGATAATAATAAATATATAGGTGATGCGATAAAAAATGGTGCTGCAAAAATAATTACAGAACTTGATGAAACATATGATGTAGAAACTATTAAAGTAGAAAGTATTAATGATTATATAAAAGATTTTTATAATGATAAAATAAATAATATGAAATTAATAGGAATAACGGGTACTAATGGAAAAACAACGACTTGTTATCTTATATATCAAATATTAAATTATATTGGTGTTAAAACCGCTTATATTGGAACTATTGGCTTTTATATTGATGGTCTAGTTAAAAAATTAGATAATACTACACCAAGTATTGATATATTATATAATCTTATTTTAGATGCTAAAGAAAGTGATTGTGAAGTAATAGTTATGGAAGCTTCAAGTCATGCTTTAAAACAAGGAAGATTATATGGATTATTATTTGATGCTATTGGTGTTACTAACATAACAAGAGATCATATGGACTATCATAAAAATATGAAAGATTATATAAAAAGTAAAAAGAAAATTATAAATATGTTAAAAAACAAAAGAATATGTATATTAAATAAAAGGGACAAATATTATAAGAGATTTAAAAATAGAAGAAATAATAATTATATAATAGGGAAAGATTCAAAAATAACTTCGATAATTAATTATTTAGATAAAACTAGTGTTTGTGTAAAAGACAAAATAAAACATGGTTTTGTTTTATCTATGGTTGGGGATTTTAACGTATATAATTTTTTATATGCGTATTACATAATAAATAAATTAGGATATGATTTAAATAAAATAAAAGATAATTTTTATATTTTATCAGAGCCGCCTGGAAGAATGCAGAAGATAAAATATAATTCCAACGTTATATTCGTTGATTATGCTCATACTCCTGACGCGGTTTTAAAAGTATTAAAAACGGTAGGTAAAATAAAAAACAAAGGGATTATAACAATTATTGGTTGCGGAGGTAACAGAGATGAAGAAAAAAGACCATTAATGGCTAAAATAGCATGTAAATATTCTAGTTATGTTATATTTACTAACGATAATCCTAGATTCGAAGACGAAAGAAAAATAATGAAAGATATTTTAAAAGGTGCAAAAGGAAAATACGAAGTAATATATGATAGATATGATGCAATTAAAAAGGGTATCTTAATGTTAAAAGATAATATGATACTTATGATTTTGGGAAAGGGACATGAAGATTATCAAATAATAGGTGATATTAAAAATCATTTTTCTGATATTGAAGTTGTTAACGAAATAATTAGTAAAAATAATTGAAATAAAAAAACCTCTTTGATATAATTATACTAGATATAGTAGTAAGAGGAGGCGCTTATGACTAAGTGGGATAAGGATTATATAAAATTATGCAAAGAGATATTAGAAAACGGAAAGGAAGTAGAAAACAGAACAGGAATAAATACAATAAAAATTCCTTCTTGGCATTTTCACTTTGATTTAGGTGAAGAATTTCCAGTGTTAACAACAAAACAATTATATTTTAGACAAGCAATACTTGAAATGTTATGGATTTATCAAGTTAAGTCTAATGATGTTAGATGGCTTAAAGAAAGAGATGTTCATATTTGGGATGAATGGGAAATAAATGAAGATGGTGATTGGAAAGCAATACAAAATGTTATAGGAAAAGATGGAAAGTTAACCAAAAAAGAAGTTGTTAAACACTTTGGAAAAGATAAAGCTCACACCATTGGAACAGCATATGGTTATATTGTTAATAAGTTTGGTCTTATCGATAAATTAATTAGTATGATTAAAAATAATTCGACTGATAGAAGATGTGTTTTAAGCTTGTGGCAAGATGATTATTTAGATACAGCTGTCTTACCATCTTGTGTTTGGTCATCAGAATGGGATGTAACTGATGGTAAATTAAATGCTTGGGTACACCAAAGAAGTTGTGATGTACCATTAGGCCTTCCATTTAATGTAACACAGTATGCAACGCTTTTATGCATGATTGCTAAAACTACGGGATTAGAGCCTGGTACACTTGATTGGAGTATAAAAGATGCTCATATATACGTTAATCAGGTAGACGGAATTAAAGAACAAATAAGAAGATTTGATGAAAATGGTGATTATGAAGCTCCTGAATTATGGCTTAATCCAAAAGTTAAAGATTTTAAGGAGTATGATAACTCAAGAGATATAAAAGATATTGAAATAAGAAATTATAAACATATGGGACCAATTAAATTCCCAATTGCACAATAGGAGATTTATGAGAAAATTAATTGTAATAGCAGCGATAGGTAAAAATAACGAACTTGGAAAAAATAATGATTTGATATGGCACATTAAAGAAGATTTGCGCTTTTTTAAGGAGAACACAACTGGTCATCATGTGGTAATGGGTAAAAATACTTTTTTATCCTTACCTAGGATGTTACCAAACAGAACTCATTTAGTTTTAAATGATGATGATTATGAATTCCCAGCTGGGGTTATAGTGCTTAGAAGCTTAGATGAGTTTTTTGAAAAAGCAAAAGAAATTGATGATGACATATATGTAATAGGTGGGGCCTTTGTTTATTCACAATTTGCGCCTTTAGCTGATGAATTAATATTAACTGAAATAGATGATGAATGTCCTTCAGCTGATGTTTACTTTCCTAAAATAAATTATGATTTATATGATAAGACCATAATAGAAGAACATTTAAATGAAAGGCCATCATACAAATTTGTTTCATATAAGAAAAAAATATAATTAAAAAATATAAGTTAACAATTGGCTGTTTAGCCTTTTTTTCTTGATAAATAATCTTTTTTATGTATAATATAATAAATTTAAGGAGATTTTGTTTATGAAGAAAACTAAAGAGATGGTATATAATGAAGTGGTAGATTACATTAATGCTTCTAAGCATAATAGACCATGTACTTTATCAACCATAAAGAAAGATTTAAGAACAAAAGATGTTGTAGAATTAATTTTTTCAAGACCTGATATATTTAAATTAGATGTTGAATTCCCGTTTATACCGGAAAATTGTATGGATGAAGAGTTTACTAAGTTCTTATTGTTAGATAATCCAAAAAGAATAAACTTTATTAATGAAAAAAAAGAATATTTGATTAAAGATGAGTATTTAACATACCCAGTTTTATTAGCTTTTTATCTATCAAAATATATATATGAATATAAATCTCGTAAAGTTTTTGGTAGTTATTCGGAGAAAATTTATTGTAAAAGAGATATTTTGATGTTTGAAAAAAAACTTGCTAGTGATGCTGATAAATTAGTAAATGAAATTGTATATAAAAACAATGAAGATATTTTTAGATTAGATGTAAATAAAACTTTATGTTATTTAAATGAGTATTTATCTACGATAGAAATTCCAAAATTTAAAGATGACGAATATGAGCGTTATAAAAGGAAGTATACATATGCTAAATTTGACTTGGAAAAACCACTATTAATTCTTGTAAACGGAATGCCAGATTCTGGTAAATCAAAAATAGCTGAAGAGTTAAGTTATGTTATAGGCGGGTTTCATATTGATACAGATAAAATTATGGAAAGACCAAATCTCAATAATATTATAAACGAATATTGCAATGTAATTATATTATCAGATACATATGCTTTTCAATTTTTTAGTGAAAGAGAAATAGAAGATTTTCAAGTTATTAACATTATAGTAAAACCAATTTCTATAGAAAAACTTCATAGAAACTCAAAATATTTAACAGGTTTAGATTTAGATATACATAAGAAAAACGAACTAGATAAATTTATACACAGATATGACCATTTAGAAAACCCAATAATAGTTATAAATGATTATGAAAGTATAGATGAAAATATTGATATTATTGTAGATGAAATAAAGGATAGGTTATTGTTAGAATTCGTAGATAATGGATCTTCAAAAAAGTTTGTAAGAAAAAGCAAAAAAGACCAATAAAAAGGTCTTTTTAATATTCGCTTAAATCTACGTTTTCTTTTTCTAAAAAATCTTTAAACTCTTTTTTAAAGGCTTCTGCTTCTTTTTTTATTACATCGGAATATACACTTTGGCAATTCATAATAGCTTTATATATGTGTTTAAATGTAACAAACTCACTATTATCAAATTTAGCATAACTAAATGCTTTGGATAATAATGATAAAGCATTATCTGGATATCTTGAACCAAGTTCATAAATTCTTTTGTATTCACTTGTCATATTAACGATAAATTTCATTATGTTTTCAATAACATAGGATGAATAAGCTAGTTTTACACCAGTTTGTTTTTCTATCTTTGGGTATGATCCCATTAATATTTGAACAGTTGTTTCTGCATTTGGTTCATCTACATCTATTTTTTCAAAACGTCTTAAAAATGCTTTATCTCTAATTAAGTATTGATTATATTCATCTAGTGTTGTTGCACCAATTACTTTTACGTCACCTCTTGATAAAGCCGGTTTCATTGCATTAATGAAGTCTATACCAGAATTTCTTGATTCAATAACAAGGGTATGAATCTCATCTATAAATAGTATTATTTTTTCTTCTTTTTCTACTTCTTTTAATAATACGTTTATTCTAAGTTCTTCAGTTCCTGTTTCTGTTACGTACGTTCCTAAAAGAGAAGATGTGTTAACTTTAATTATGTTATAACCTTTTAACGCATCAGGTACATTATCGTTTTGCACTCTATAGGCAATACCTTCAACTATTGCGGTTTTACCAATACCAGCCTTACCAACTAAAATAGCTGATTTATCTGGAGTTAGTATTGTAAGAATAGTTTTTTCAATTTCTCTTTCTCTTGCAATAGCAGGATTAGTAACGTATGTTTTTGTACTTAAATTTTCACCATATTTTTCTAGCATACTATTATTTTTGTTTTTTATTTCATCATTAGTACTATTTTTAGTATTTTTGCTTTCATCATCTAAAGATAATGTTTCATCTTCAATAATGTCAAATAATTCATCCATTATTAAAACCTTCTTTCTAGAATACTTGTCTTTATTATTATATCAAAAAAATATTACTTTTAATAATTTTGTTTACTTAATTTACATTTTTTGCTATAGTATTCGTTAAAGGAAGGAAGAATTTATAATGGGAAATGAGAACGGAGAAGTTTATTATACTTTTGGTATGATTAAACCAGATGGTATGAAATATAAAGAAGAAATAATAAGAATGATTTTAAGAGCAAATCTTAAAATAGATTATTTTAAATGTGATATGTTAACTGATGAGCTAATTGATGAAAATTATTCTCACGTAAAAGAAAAACATCCCGAGGACTTTAAGCTATTAAAGGAAAGTTTAAAAAGTGGCCCTGTTTTAATGATGCTTATATATGATTTAGATGGAGATGCTGTTGGAAAATATAGAAGAATCTTAGGATGCACTGAAAGCTGGCAAGCAGATCCAAATACCATAAGAGGTAGATTTGGAGATAAACATAAAGTGTATAAAAATGCTGCACATGGTTCTGGTAATAAAAAAGAAGCAAAAGATGAAATTATAAGATTTTTCAAAAATGAAATTGATAGCCTTTTAAGAAATATAAGATCTATGGGTAAACAAGATGAAATGTTAACGGAAATAAATAGAAAACTTGTTGTTTCTTCTAATATGATTAGCTATAGTGATGAAATAGATATAAGAGTTGATGAAATAAATAAGTTTTGTGCTCAGTACATAAAGAAAATAGGTAAATAATGCAACAATATTTTGCTAAAAATAAAAATTTAGAATTAGAAGACAGTGATTACAATCATATAAAAAAGGTTATGAGAATGAAAAAAGGTGACATGATAAAAGTTGCTTATGATAAAATTATTTATACATGCAAGTTAACTTCTGTTTTAAATAAGGTAACCTTTGATGTTATAGAAAAAGAAAAAAAAGATGATAAAGAAGTTAATGTAACGATAGCATTCGCCTTAATAAAAGAACAAAGATTAAATTATTTATTACAAAAAACTACTGAGTTAGGTGCAAATTGTTTAATTCCAATAGTAACAAAAAGATCGGTCGTTAAAATTGATAAGAATAAGGAAGATATTAAATTACAGAGGTGGCAAAAAATATGTAAGGAAGCTTCTGAACAATCATTTAGAAATAAAATACCAAAATTAAATGTAATATTAAACTTAAAGGATTTGCTTAGTTTAGATTATGATTTAAAACTTTTATGTTCTTTAAATAAAAATACAAAAAATATTAAAAAAGTACTTCAAAAAAATAATAAGTGTGTTAAAATATTACTAGTTGTTGGTCCTGAGGGAGGCTTTGATCCAAAGGAAGAAGAACTTTTAGTAAAAAATGGTTTTATTAGTGTATCATTAGGTGAAAATGTTTTAAGAGCGGAAACGGCACCAGTAGTTGCACTTAGTATGATTAATTATGAATTTATGAGGTGAGTAGTATGAAAAATTTATTTGCGTCAGCGTCTTATTCGTTTAATAATTTTTATAACAATTTAAATACGCAAGGGCAAATGGTTTTTACGCTTATAATGGTACTTATTCTTATATTATGTGCACTGCTTTTAATAACTTATATTATTCAAGGTGTTCAAAATAAGGTAAAATTAAAAAAAATAATAGATGCATCAAAGCAAAATATTAATAAAGAAAAAAAAGAGGTTATTATAAAGAAAAAAGACGAACATGAACCATTATATACAAATGAAAAAACAAAAATAGAAGATATTGCAAATGCTATATCTAATGCACTTGAAGAAGAAAAACCAATAACACTTACAAACTTCGAAGAAGATCAAGAAAAGACTGCTATTATATCAATTGACGAATTAATGAAAAAAGCTAAGGAATTAGAATTAATTGATGATGAAGAGCATAGTAATGTTAATTATTTAGAAAAATATAATTTAGAGCCTGCCGAAGTAGAAGCAGCAGTGTCAAACACCATAAATGTTGGTAAAGATGCAGAAGTAAAGGCGTTTAAGGTATCACAGGTTATCTCTCCAATATATGGTGTTAAAAAAGACGTATTAAATGACAAGAAAGCTTAAACTTTTAAGCTTTTTATTTTAGGAAGTGAATTGTATGAAAGTAGCTGTATACACCTTAGGTTGTAAAGTAAATACCTATGAAAGTGAGTACGCAATAAAAGAATTTATTAAAAGGGGTTATGAAATAACCAACTTTTCTGATGAAACAGCAGATATCTATTTAATAAATACGTGTACCGTAACTAATACAAGCGACCAAAAATCTAGAAAGATGATAAGACAAGCCAGAAAGAAAAATCCTAAAGCTATAGTAGCAGCAATGGGATGCTTTACCCAAATAAGGGATAATGATAATGCAATAATGGATTTTGTTGATGTTGTAATAGGTAATACTGATAAGAGTAAAATAGTAGATTTAATAGAAGAAGCTATAAGAACTAAAAAGAAAAAATTAAATATAAAAGATGTTACTAATACTAGTTTTGATGATATGGAAATAAGTAGCTTTAACACAAGGACAAGGGCTTTGGTTAAAATAGAAGATGGTTGTGAAAACTTTTGCTCATATTGTATTATCCCTTACGTTAGAGGAAAAGTAAGAAGTAAAAAACCGGAAAAAGTATTAGAAGAAGTAAAATTGTTAGTTAAAAATGGATATAAAGAAATAGTTTTAACGGGTATTCATACTGGTCATTATGGTGCTGATTTAGATAACTATGATTTTAGTGATTTATTA
>CANQAS010000038.1 GCA_947589535.1 uncultured Bacilli bacterium
TTTAATTAATCAAGAATACAAATTTTATATTTAACATTTATTTTCTAATAAATAAGCATATCTACCTATTTAATAATAGTAACAAAGATATTTTACTTATATCATCTAAAAACTTTTAATCCATATAAATATACTCTTTGAAATAGACTTTGCTTATTATGTTTTCTTGCTTTAAAATTTATAATTGTTAGGTAATAGTTAAAGTAATATTTTTTATACCAAGTGCAACTAATGGTGCAAAGGTTTCTTTTATTCTTAACCAATCCATTCTTATACTCCTTATATATTTAATTATAAATCAAAATAAATATTAAAAAAAGGAATATAATATTTTTTTTACACTTTATATACAAAAAAGATAGAATAATTCTATCTTTTTATTAATAATTAAATTTTTTTACTCACTTCTTAATGCTTCAACTGGATTTTTTAAACTTGCTTTTTTAGATGGTATAAATCCTCCTATTAATGTAAGTGTAACACTTATTAATATTAAAATTAAAGCGTGTCCTATATTTAATATGCCGATGTTTTTTAAATCAGTTAATTTATATAAAAGACTATTTATTGGAAATAATATTAATCTTGTAATTAATATTCCAAGACTCCCTGATAATAATCCTATAATTAAAGTTTCAGCATTAAATACTCTTAATATATCTTTTTTTCTTGCACCTAAGCTTCTTAAAATACCTATCTCTTTAGTTCTTTCTAAAACAGATATATAAGTAATTATTCCAATCATAATAGAAGATACTATTAATGATACCGAAGAAAACGCAACTAATATAAAAGTTATACCACTTATTATGTTACTTGATAACTCACTTATTTCTTTAGCATAATCCGTGTATATTATTTTATCTTTATTCTCTTTGTTTTTATTATAATTATTTAAGTATTTTATTATTTTTTCTTTGCTGTCAAAACTATTTGGATAAATGTTTATACTAACTGGAATATCATTTTTTCCTAGCATAGATAAAGCTTCACTTTTAGTAATACCAGCTTCGTCAAAATTTAAACCACCCATAAAAACAACCCCATTTGAATTTTCTTGAACTTTAACTATGTCACTTTCTTTATTATCTAAAATTATTTTTTCTACAAGTTTATTAGAATAACCTATTTTAGATTTAGTATCACCATCTTCCATATTAATAATTGATGCTAAAACATTATCCTTTTTAGCTCTTACAATACCAGTTATTTTTAAAGTTATACCACTTTTTTCATAAAGCTCTTGTGAAGGTTTATTTCTAATGAATAAATTATCATTTACTTTAAAGTAGTAATCGTTGTTACTAATTAACTTGAATTCTTTTCCAACTACCTCTTTAAAATCCACTTTTTCTTTTTTTTCATCTATAAATAAAACATCCATTAAACTTTTATCTATTTTATTTTTAGTATCAACTATTAATACGACATCTGTTTCTTTTTTTGGATAAGATCCACTTAATAAATCATAATTGTCCTTTAAAAATGATTTATCATTTTTATCTTGTGGCAGTTCACTTAAATTAATAAAGGATTTATTAACGGTTTTATACTCTTTTCCATTACTTGTAATTAAATTAATATCAGTTATTCTATAATAAGATATTGCACTTAGATACTTATTATTTATTTTCTTTAAATAATCTATATAATCTTTTGAAATATTATTTATATGGATTTCTTTATTTTCTTTATCATCATAAGAATAAAGTTTATCTTCATTTGAATAATTAATTTCAGTATTAAGTAGGTCGTCATTTTTTTGTTTCAAAACTGTATTATTTATAGAAATCGGAAAAGATGACATCGTATTTTTCTCATATTCTTCTATTTTTTTATTAAAACCATTTGATATTGATAAAATAAGTGCTATTCCTATTATTCCAATACTTGATGCAAATGCCGTTAAAATAGTTCTTCCTTTTTTAGTTTTTATATTATTTAAACTTAATTGCAATGCTGACTTAAAACTCATTTTTGTTTTATTTATCTTATAAATTTCATTATATTGTGCATTAATCACTGGATTTGTATCTTCTATTATTTTTCCATCTTTAAGTTTTATTATCCTACTAGAATATTTTTTAGCTAAACAATCATTATGAGTAACCATAATAACTAACTTATCATTTGATATTTCCTTAATTAATTTCATTATTTTAACACTTGTTTTTGAATCTAATGCACCAGTTGGTTCATCTGCCAATATTATTTTTGGATTATTAACTAAGGCTCTTGCTATTGCAACTCTTTGCATTTGACCACCAGATAGTTGGTTAGGTTTTTTATCAGCGTGTTTTTCTAAACCAACTTTTTTTAAAGCTTTCATTACTTCATGTTTTCTAACATTTTTTTTAACCCCGGTTAACGTAAGTGCCATCTCAACGTTTTCATAAACAGATATATGATCTATTAGATTATAATTTTGAAAGATAAAACCAATGGAAGTATTTCGATAAGAGTCCCAATCTTTATCTTTAAACTTTTTTGTAGACTTTCCATTTATAATTAAATCTCCCGTAGTATATTTATCTAATCCTCCAATAATGTTTAAAAGGGTGGTTTTTCCACTTCCCGATGGACCTAATACCGATACAAACTCATTTTTTCTAAAATTTAAACTTATACACTCAAGAGCACTTTGTTTTAATTTTCCTACTGTATAACTTTTTGTTATTTTTTTTAACTCTAACATATTATTCTCCTTTTCTTAAAAATAATCGATTATTATAATTTTTTTGTTATGTAATATAAATAAAGGAAGCAGCTTTTATTAGTTGTTTTCCAAAAAAATCATCAATTGAAAAGCAGAGCTAGTATTCTTACTACTTCCTAATTAATTGTTAGCTAAAAATTACAAAATTCCACTAAAAATACATAAAAAAAGAGCATAATAATGCTCTTAATAACCTAGTTTTTTAATAACTTTATTAACATCAGACTTATAATTAACATTAACTGAAGAATATATCATTGTGTCCCCATTTCTTATTATTACGTTATATAAATTCTTAGTTGCTTGGGTACTTTTATTATAATTGTTATTATTCTTTTCTTTTACCTTAAAATCTTTATTTTCTTTTAAACTCTTTAAATTAGTGCTATAAGCTGTTTTTGCACTATCTTCGCTCTTAAAAACATAATACTCTATTTGAATTTTATTATTATTTGCTAATATAACCTTTTTAATATTAGAATCTTCCATCTCACTAGTAACATCCTTAGTAACAAAATCCATATTTGATAATTTTTTTTCTAAATCTTCTGCGCTTATGTTTTTTTTCTGAGAACAAGCAGTAAGGGTTATCATCATAATTACAACCATTAATATTTTAATTAACTTTTTCATATTGTTATCTCCTTATATTTATAATATAGTACTTTATTTTTTACCAAAATACTTATTTAATAATTTATCTAACTCTCCTATATTTATTGGTTTTGATAAATATTCATCAAATCCTTCTTTTAAATACATCTCTTTCATGCCGGTAATTGCATTAGCAGTTAAAGCAACGATAGGTGGCATTTCATAATCTTTTAGTTTTTTAAGAATGTGTAATGTTTCTATTCCATCCATCTCTGGCATCATATGATCTAGAAATATAATATCATAGTGCTTACCTTCTTTTATTTTGTATATGCAATCTTTACCACTTATTGATGTATCAATATTAAAATTATAGGGTTCAAGAAGTCTTGATGCAACTTTAATATTTAATTTGTTATCATCTACTATTAAAGCAGTGTATGAAGAACAATCTATATATTCAATTGTTTTTTTAGTTTTTATAGGTTCAGTAATACTTCCAATTGCGGTTTTATTAATTATTTTCTGTCTTAATTCAACGTAGAAAGTTGTACCAACTTCATACTCACTTTCAAACCAAATCTTACCACCCATTAAATCAACGTATTTTTTGGTAATTACAAGACCAAGTCCCGTTCCTTCAATTTCGTTTGTTGTTGCGGTTTCCAACCTAGAGAACTTTTCAAATAATTTATCATAGTCTTCTTTTTTAATACCATATCCGGTATCGGATATTTTAAAGCTTAATTTTGCGTAATCTTCTTCAATAAAACTTACTACACTTAGTTTTATTTTACCAACTTCAGTATACTTAACCGCGTTAGTCAATAAATTTAATAATATTTGAAATAATTTTGTGGAATCTCCATATAAAACCGATGGTATATTATTATCAACGTCCATTATAAGTTTTATTGGTTTATCACCTAGTCTTGCTTCTACTATACTAGATAACTCCATTATTACGTTTTTAAGTGAGTATTCTTTTTTCTCTAAAGTTTCTTTACCTGATTCTATTTTTGATATATCAAGTATGTTATTTATTATGTCAAGTAAGTTATTACCCGCCGCTGAAATATGTTGTATATCGTTTCTTGCACTCGTCTTATCAAAAGTTGGACTGTTAAGCAATGTTTCACTAAATCCTACTATTGCGTTCATTGGAGAACGTATTTCATGGGACATGTTTGATAAGAATTCTGATTTAACTCTATTTGATCTTTCAATATCATTTTTAGCAACTTCTAATTCTCTTATTATTTTTAAATCCGGATTTTCTATTATAAAATACAAGAAAAACATTTGAATAACATGTCCTATTGCTGCCATAGCAATATATGGGAATGATATTTGTAAAACGAAAATGACAGAAAGTTCAAGAATCATGAAAAAAATAGATATTTTCTTTCTTAAATTAACTCTTTTTATATTTTTTAATGTATATAATATTATTGCAAAAACAGAAAATGTACAAAATCCAAATACATAATAAGCAGCAGGACCTGGTAAATATGATATTGCGCTTGGGTTTAATTTTTCAAAAGGAACAAGGAAATAAGCTAGGTTTGCAATTAAAAATATTATGCTCATTGTTTTAGTACCCTTATTATAAGTAAATATTTCCATTAAGTTATTAGCCTTAAGGTCACTTATGAACACCACGCTATAAAAGTATAATAGTGTTGCCCAAGCATTACCTGTAAACCAGTGAATTCTATAAAGCGTTAAGTTTAAGATATTACTATTTATGTACTTAACGGAAAATGTTGCAATTATCTCGGTAATAACTAAAACTAGATCCACAATAAGCATGTACCTGTATATCTTATTTCTAATTGATAAAAACCTTTGCTTAGAAAAATATACTATATATAATAAAATGACAAAAAACAAGCTTCCAAGTGTTAATATTAATCCTTCTAACATAATGCACCTTCCTTACTTATCACCAAAATATCTATTAATTAATTTATTTAGTTCTTTAAAATTAATAGGCTTTGACAAATAATCGCTAAAACCATCTTCTATATATCGTTCCTTTAAACCCGCGTATGAGTTAGCGGTTAAAGCAATAACAGGAGGAATATAGTATCCTGATGATATAAGAAGTTTAAGAGTTGTTACTCCATCCATTTCTGGCATCATATGATCAAGGAAAATAAGATCATATTTATTACTTTTAACCTTTTCAATACAATCCTTACCATTTAAACATGAGTCAATTAAAAAGTTATATGATTCTAAAATTCTACTAGTTAGTTTAATATTTATTTTATTATCATCTACTATTAAAATCCTTTTTCCAGTACAATCTATTAATTTAGAATTATCATCATTGATTTTATGAGCTTCAAATATATCTCCAATTGCACTTTTATCAACTATTTTTTGACTAACAATTATATGATATTGTGTACCACGACCAGGTTCATTTTCAAACTTTATTTCTCCACCTAACATAGATATTAATCTTTTTGCAATTATAAGACCAAGAGTTACACTGTCAATGTTATTTTGAGTATTATTTCCTAGTTTAACAAAATCGTTAAAATCCTTTTCAAAATCTTCTATTTTCATCGCGTGACCAGTATTTAAAATATCAAAATTAAATAAGAAAGTATCATCATCTTTTACAGTACCATCTATTTTCAAATTTACTTTTCCATAGTTTGTATATTTTAAGGCATTTACTAAAACACATGTAATAATTTTATATATCTTAGAGTGATCACCATAGTATTTACTAGGAATATTTTTATTAACGTCAATGTTAAATTCAAGCACGTTTTTATTAACTTTAGACGAAATAACACTATTTATATCAAACACTAAATTTCCTAAAGAATACTCTTTTTCTTCTACTTTTTCTTTACCAGATTCTATTCTTGATATATCAAGTATGTTATTTATTAAATCAAGCAAATTAATACTTGCATCACGAATACTTTCGGTATCTCTTTTCACTATTTCTTCGGTTAAGTTAACCTCGTTTAAAAGTGATTCACTAAAACCTAAAATAGTATTCATTGGGGTTCTTATTTCGTGAGACATATTTGTTAAAAACTCAGTCTTAGCCTTATCGGCTAGTTCCGCTTCTTCTTTTGCCTTTTTAAGGGTAACTAATAACTTATTATCTTGGCTTTCAATCGTAAAATATAAAGTTGACACCATAAAGCCAAACTGAAATGTTAATATATTTAAATCATATCCTATTATAGTTTGAAATAAAAGTGTTACAACGAAAAATATTACTGAGAAATATAGTGGTTTTATTTGTTCTTTTGGTAAATTAAACCTATTAAATGATAAACAAAATAATAATATAAATACCAAGGCAACCCCAATTACGTAAATTGATATAACCGCTGGTCCACCAAATGAATATAAATTACCCTTGCTAGTGAAGTATTCAATTGGAAGAGCTCTTGAAATAGCATATGAAACTACGAATATGATTGATAATATAACAAATATTATTGTTTCTACCTTAATCCTTTTTTCTTTATCCATTTTTGATTGTAACAATGATAATATATAAAATAAAAATAAAGTAATCCATAAAATTGATTCAAATATATATACTCTGCATAACTCTTCTGCAATAATTGGAATACTTTGTATATTATCCATTCCATATACGTAAGCTATTTCAGTTATGCACATCAAAATAGTAAGTAATAACAAAAACATAAAAACTTTGTTTTGTAAATTACCAAACTTCTTTTTACTAATATACATTAACAAAATTAATATTAGAAAAGCTAATGAGCATATAGCAAAACCATAGCTAGCAAATAAAACAGAAACCAAAAAAATCACTTCCTTAAAATATTATTATTTTTCAAACTCACTAAAAACCATAGAAAAACTATCAATAAGTTTAGGATTAAACATACTTGATTTTTTACTTATTATTATGTCTTTTGCCTTACTACCATATTTTTTATATAAATTATTATAATTTATACAAATTGATGCTATTTGAGCCTCAAGCGGTATTTCATCTTGTTTAATACCATTTGGATAACCTGTTCCATTGTAATTTTCATGATAATATTTAGTTATGTTTTGAGCATATTTTTTATATAAAGCATCACTTGTTAAAGAAAGCTCATAATTAAGCATTTTAACACCAAACAAAGGATAATTTTTTATTTTATCTAAATCTTCTTTTGAAAAAGCTTCTTTTTTTCCAAGAATCGTTCTTGGAATAGAGTAAAAACCTATGTCATAATACATTGATGCATCAGCCATTTTATCAATTTTTTCATCATTTAAATCGTATTCAGGATAATCTTCCATAACTTTTTTTGCAAGTATTTTAATATATTTATTTATGTTTTTTATATTACTTTCATAATCATATTTATAACTTTCAACAAATGGATTAATTAATTCCTTAAGATTTTTTGATTGATCATTTATTAAATTAGTAAGAGAATTACTAGATTTATAAAGATTAATAAAATTACTTATTCTATGCCTTACAACCTCAAAATCAAATGGTTTTTCTAACATATCAGCAACACCATAGTTATAAACTCTTAATTTTGTTTCTTTTTCATAATCTCCACTTATTATTATTACTGGTATTCTGTATAAATAATTGTTTTTACTTAAATAATCAAGTACGGCAAATCCATCCATAACTGGCATCGTTAAATCAAGGAATATTCCAAGTACGTTATCAGATGCCTCGGTTATTCCTTTACTACTATTTTCCTTTAAATAATCAATTGCCTCTTTTCCGTTGGTAGCCATAACGATTTTATACTCATCATTAAATATCTTTTTTATCATGTTACGAGTTAGCATATCATCATCAACGATTAATAAAACATCATCTTTTCTACCACTTACGTTAGCGGCTGTATTATTTAAGCTTTTTTTAATTTCAGGATAAGAACTAGTAATATTATTTAATACGGAAGTTATGTATTCCTCTATGTTTTTCATGCTGGTTTTCTCATTATCTAGATTGAATACGTTACTTATTTTTAAAATTGAATCTGCAAGACGCTTTATTAACGCATTATACCTAGAATCATTTGACTCTTTGGTAAATACATTATCTTTTAATTCTTCAATTACAGAAAAAATACATTCTGTACCATTATCTTCAACTATGGTAGAAGATATTTTATACCACTTGGTATTTAAATCCTGATATTTAAATCCAACGATTGGGTTACCATTTTTTATTTGCTCTTTTAATTTTGGAATGGAAACCAAGTTCATAAATCCAGATAAATACTCATCTTTAACCTTTGTTTTTGCTTCTTCTAAATAGTTAGTTAAAGTATCACTACCATCATCTGTTAAAGTTCCATCTAAAATTGTGTATTTTGAGACTTTATCATTAAACACGTTAAAAACATACACCTTGCATGTATCTTTAAATAATATATTTTTTAATGTGTTTTCTAAAGCGCTTGTATTCACTAGTCTTCATCCCCTTTTTTTACATAGATTTATATCTTACTATTATATCTTGAACCTCTTTTACCGCTGATAAAAAATCATTATAATGTTCATTTACGTAAGATAAGTCATTTGCTTTACTAGCCATTTCATGGGCGTAAGCAATGTCACCTAGTTTCATAAAACCAAAACTTCTTGCATTACTTTTCATTGCGTGAACTAAAATTGCATAATTTGGCATATCTGCTGAGTTTTTAAAACCTTCTATTTTTGAAAGTTCCTCCGGAATACTATTGTAAAAATCATTTAGCATTTCATCATATGTTTCAAAATCCATCATGTTAGCTATACCAGTTTCTGCATCTACCCCCATGCTTTTTAAATATTCTATCTTTTCATTCATCATAATACCTACTTTCCTATTATTCGTATACTATTGTACTATAAATACATGAAAAAAACAATTAGCAAACTATATATTAATAAAAAAATAAACAAATATTTTGATGTTTATTATTTATAACTAACATCATTTTATTTGTTTATTATTTATAAATTATTTATTTTATTTCTTCTATTATAATAGATACTAAAGGGCTTACAAAAGAAGACTGAGTGTTTAAAGTATCCACATCAGGACTTTTTAAACAAATAGGATATTTTCCTAAATTAACTAATTCAAATAACTGATTTGGATAAGTCAAGTTAATTATTCCTTGACCTACTATGGTTGTAGGTGTTGTTTTATTACCCCAAACTGAATTACCAGCATAAACGGTTGGATCTTCAAGTCTTCTAAAACCAATCGAAATAACAGATTGATCTGTTCCATCACCAAAAGCAAGTGCTTGAACGGTAAAATAAACCTTAAAAACTCCCTTTTTCAAGATAGTTATTGTATTGTTTACGTTACTAACATAAAAAATCTTATCTTCATCATATATCTCTGTTTCTAATGGTATTCTATCAGTTGGATTAACGGTTACTCCATTTTTTGGATCATCTGCATTAAAAGTTAAAACAAATAAAGTAGGAATAGAAACAGGACCCGCTGGACCTGTTGGACCAGTATCACCCTTCGGTCCTGCTACACCTTGAAGTCCTTGATCACCTTGTGGACCCATCGGACCAACATCACCTTTTGGACCGCGAATGCCTTGAGGTCCAGTATCACCTGTTGGACCTTTAATTGTACCAACATTTACCCACTCACTATTTTCATCAGACCAAACATATAAATCAGAATCAACTAAATACGAATCCCCTGGTTTACCTTCTGGATGCTTTTGTTGTAATTCACTTAAAGTACTATAGGAACCTAAAATAGTTACGCTTGTACCGGCATCTCCAGTTGGACCTTGTGGGCCAACATCACCTTTTTCACCCGGAGGGCCTTGTGGGCCAATTTCTCCTTGAAGGCCTTGCACACCTTGAGGTCCAGTTGGACCCATTGGACCAGCTTCTCCGGTTGGCCCAACTTCTCCCTGAGGCCCAGGTTCTCCTATAAGACCAGTTTCTCCTTGAGGTCCAGTTGGACCCGTTGGACCAGTTATACTAGATAATATGTATGTCGGACAATTTTTCTTACACATTTTATATTTTTTTATATCTTCTATCGCTTGTTCATATATACTCATAATTACCTCCTTACCATATTTTATGTTCATTATTATGTTAAATAAATAACATATATCACAATTAAAAAAATTGATACATAAAAAGAAAAAACATATGTTTTTTCCCAGAGTGTAAACAAATCTTTAAAGACTTGTCTATTTCATAATATCTATTTGTTAATACTTTCTATATACTTATTTTCCTTTTCTAATTCTTTAAGACTTTTTTTAGGTGTAGGTAAATCTTTAGGCATCGTTCC
>CANQAS010000039.1 GCA_947589535.1 uncultured Bacilli bacterium
ATTTGGTTGTAGTGTTCCTTTTAAAGAAACTACTATCTGTCAAAATAAAAATAAATATTGCCAATTAGCAAATGTGAAACAAATACGTATTCATGATTTTAGACATTCATGTGCAAGTCTTTTAATTAATAAATCTGCTAGTATTACCCTAGTATCAAAATATCTAGGTCATAGCAAAGTATCTATGACATTAAACACTTATTCACATTTTTATAAATCAGAACTTACCGACATCACAAAAATTATAGAAAAGCTTTAAAAAAGTGTGCTTAAGAGTGTGCTTCAAAATTTATTTATTAGAAAAACCCTTATAAAATAAGGGTTTATTTTTATAATGGTGGCTCCGGGCAGGATCGAACTGCCGACACCAGGATTTTCAGTCCTGTGCTCTACCGACTGAGCTACAGAGCCAAATTAAAAAAATGGCGGTTCCGACGAGATTTGAACCCGCGATCTTCTGCGTGACAGGCAGACGTGTTAACCCCTACACCACGGAACCACTTAAGCTTTTTCTTAAAGCTCTTTAAGTATACTAAAAATTACATATTATTGTCAAGTACCCTTTTTCATTTTTTTTATATTTTTCCTTATTTTGTTAATTTATATGATAAAGCAAAACCAATGACCATTATTATAAGCCCCACAAATAGGTTTGAAGCTATGGAAAGACTTGGTATAAGCGCCGGAACAGATCCTAGTACAAATCCAATTATAATACTATATGTTAATCCATAATGTTTTTCTAACAAGTAATTTATAAGCTTTAAAAGAACTATTATTCCAGTAACTAAACCAATAATAAATGGAATAAGTTTATTTATATGCATTAACCCTACCGTTATTGGGTGAGCCATAACCGATAAAACATATTCATACATTCCAATTATAATAAGTAAAAATGAGCCACTAATTCCCGGTATAACCTTTCCTATCGAATATATTATACCCGCTAAAAAAAGATTAATAAAACTTACAGTACCAGAAGATGTTTCAGCATCTAAATCTAACTCTAAAATAGTTTTAGAAAAAATCCATAAAGAAAGTGAAATAATAAACGTGATTATCATCATAACATAGTTAATTTTTTTATTCTTGGTTTTAACTTCTTTAAAAAGGAAAGGTACCCCTCCTAATACAAGTCCAATAAAAGCAAATTTAGTTACAACTTCATGTCTTTCATATAAAAACATAATAACGTTACTAAACCAAACTGCACCTATTAAAATCCCAATTCCTAAAATAACTAAAAAAGTAAAGTTTTTCTTAAAATCTTTAAACAGATTATTAAGTGCGTTAATCATCTTATCATAAACACCTAATATAACCGTAACAACCGCACCAGATACTCCAGGAGTTATCATTGCAGAGCCAGCAAGAACTCCTACAAAAAAAAGATAAATAAAAGACATATAATCACCAATTAATTATATGTCCTTTGTTATTTTACTATTCTATTGTTAAAGTTTGGTTAGATGGTTGTATCTGAATAAATGTATTTCCATCGTTTACAACAAGTTCTTTTCCGGTTGCTTTTACTTTATAAACGGTTTGAGCTGATCTAGATGATTTCTCCCAAGTAATTGGAATAGCATATCCCTCTGAAATAAAATATCCTTCTCCACTACCAATATTTTTTAAATCTTGCCTACCACCAGCGTAACCATCATTTAAAGTATAGTTATAAACTTTATATGTAATAATGTTTTTAGCAGTATACTGTTTTCCCGTTACATAATCTTTATGTTCAGTATTATTTTGATATCTTTTATAAACCTTATTTTCAGCATCATATCCATAACTAGTTAAATGACTTGTTGAATATGGTATTCTAACCGTATTAGCAGGGATTGCTCCTTCTATACTTGATAAATCTAAAGATTTTGCTTGATATTTTAATAATAACTTTTTATCAGAAGTCATTCTATATCCTTTTTTTTCAGCTGATGCTTTTAATTTTTCTATACTTGTGTATGCCCTATGTTCTCTTGCAATGTTTCTTAATGAATTATCCCATGTAAATGCACTTGAATTATCAGCGCTTATATTATTTATTCCAAGTGACGAAATATCACTTTGTGCTCTAGGGCTCCATCCTATATGAGCATATATTGCATCGTTTTCTAATACGTAGTCTAAATAGTAATGTCTTGAGCTTCTAACCGATGCCACTCTTTCAGTATTCTTATCTTTAAATACTGCCATCATTCTAGTTATACCACCTTCTACTATCATTTCATAAGTAATATAAGCATCTTGGATACCTGCTTGATACCCCCAAACAGCTTTATTATTATTTATCATTACCGCAATTGGTCTTGAAGTTGAACTTAAATCAACTATGTTTATCTTTTCTTCTTCCTTTGTTATTTTTTTCTTTTTTGGCACTTTATTTTCTACTTCTTCCTTACCATTTAAAAGAAAATATGCAAGTATTCCAATTATTAATAAAAGTACTATAACCAATATGATTTTAGCTTTTTTACTAAGTTTTCTTTTTTTTCTTTTTTCCCTCTTCATATTACTTCTCCTATCTTCTATAGTTTCATTATACTATTATTTATTATATTAAACAATTAAAAATTATTGTCTTTACATCTTGGAAATTTTATCAGCTACTATGATAGCACTTGTAAAAGCCCAAGCAAGGTTATAACCACCGCATTTACCATCAACGTCTAATACTTCACCTATAGCATACAAACCTTTACATTTTATTGACTCTAAATCATCAGTAAAATAATCTAGTGATGCGCCACCGACAGTTACTTGAGAGGCATCAAACGAACCTGTACAAATAACTCCTAAATTCATGTTATTAACTTTAAAAACAACATCGTTTATCTGGTCTTGTGTAAGTTGTCTTACAACCTTTCCATTAAGCTTTAATTCTTTTGTTATAGCACTAGCAAGTTTATTATTAATTATTCCTGATAATGCATCTTCTATTTTATATTCATTAAAAGAGTTTATATAGGTTTTTAATTCATCGTCATTATATTCAGGAACTAAATTAATTATAACGTTTATTTTTTTTCCTTCATCTAAGTATTTCGATACGTTTCTTGATAAATTAAAAATACATATACCTGATACTGAATCTTTAGTAAACTGTACTTGCCCATGTTCTTTTTCTTCTATAACACCGTCTACACTTAAGCTAGCTAAGCAATCAAATCTTACGCCGGCAATATCTTTAATGTACTTATAGTCTGTTTTTAGATAAGTAAGCGATGGATAAAGTTTTTCTATTTTATGACCGAAGCCTTTTAACACATCATATCCAAATCCAGTAGAACCAGTTTTAGGATAACTCTTACCCCCAGTTGCAATAACAACGTTATATGCCTTAATACTATCATTTATTATAAATAAGTCATTTTCTTTTTTTACATTAGTAACATTATAATTATACTTTATTTTAACATTTAAATGTTCTAGATACCTTTCAAATGATTTACATACCGAAATCGCCTGATTTGAATAAGGATATAATCTTCCGTTATCTTCTTTTACAACTATTCCAATTTGTTTTAAATAATCAAGATAGTTTTCTCTTTTACATAATTTTTTTTCAAATCTTGTAATATCACTATTAGTATTAAAATTACCAATATCCATATCTAAATTTCCTAAATTACATCTTCCGTTTCCAGTTATAGATAATTTTTTACCTAGCTTATCATTTTTCTCTAGAATTAAAACATTTAAGTTTTTATTATTTAGTTTTAAAATGCTTGCACATAAACTGCCTGATGCTCCAGCTCCTACTATAATTACATCATACATACTAACACCTCATATATTTAATATAACATTTTAAAAAGAAAAAAACTAGGCTAACCTAGTTTAATCAACTTCATAAAATTCAGTATGGGGTTGTCCACATATTGGACATACAAAATCTTTTGGAAGTTCATCACCTTCATAAACATATCCGCACACTTTACATTTCCATTTTTTAGTATTCTTATTATTATCAGTTTTTACTTCTTTTTCTTCCTCATACGTAGGAGCATTTTTAGGAGAAGTTCCTTTTAGTTTTTCATGATAATATTTATAAGTCATTGGATTATCATTGGTATAGCCATCAGCGTTAATTACCTTACCAATAAATACTGTATGAGTTGTAGTTTCTACTTTATCTATTACTTTACATATAAAATAACCACAAGAATCCATAATAACAGGCATGCAATCAACTTCTTTATAATCAACGGTTTTAAACTTATCATTATCTTTACTAGATTTAAAGCCAAAATCTCCTATTATTTTAGAATCACTATTTTCTTTTAATATTGAAACAGCAAACTTACCAGTTTCATTAATAATACCATTAGTATAATTATCATGGTTTATACTTACAGCAACAGTTACTGGATCTGATGTTACTTGCATAATACTGTTTGCAATACAACCAATTTTGTTATCATCTTTTATCGTTGTTACAACGTATACACCATACGATAAATTTCTTAATACTTTTCTATCCATATTAACTTCTAGCAGCTCCGTCAACTGATAATATCTCGCCGGTTATATAACTTGACATGTCGCTTGCTAAGAATAAAAATGCGTTTGCAACATCTTCCGGTTTTCCTATTTTTCTAAGCGGAATAGTATTAATTAATGGTTTTATTTTTTCTTCTGGTACGTTTTTCATCATGTCAGTATAAATAACACCAGGAGCAACAGCATTTACTCTAATGTTATCTTTACCTAGTTCTCTTGCAAGTGACTTAGTAAGACCATTTACGGCAAATTTACTTGCAGGATACCCACATCCTGACGGTTGTCCATAAATACTTACCATTGAACTAGTATTTAATATTACCCCACCTTTATTTTTTTTCATGTAATTGACAACAGCACGAGTACAATTAAATACTGCATTTACATTTAAATCCATTATTTTCTTAAAACTTTCTTCCGTATAATCATAAATGCTTTCCATTGCACTTATTCCAGCATTATTAACCAAAATATCAATTTTTTTATATTTATCCACAACATCTTTAAAAGTCTCTTCTACGGAAGCTAAATCACTTAAATTAGGATATGCACCACTTACTTCATAATTTTCGTTTATTTTCTTAAGCTCTTCAATTGCTTTATTTACACTCTCCTCTTTAGAACCTAGAAGAACTACTTTCGCACCGTTGTCTAAGAATGTTTTAACCGTTGCAAAACCAATACCGCGTGTTCCTCCAGTTATAATTGCTACTTTACCATCTAACATAATTACATCCTCCAATCACATATAGTAACTATTTCTATTTTATAATAATTTAGCCTGTAAATCAATTGTTCTTGTGTTATAAAAAAAGAACTATTAAAGTTCTTTTACATTATTTTCTAACCCTTTAATTTATTTTTTCTTTAGCGATATTTTTTAGTTTAACCACAATTTAATTATATATTTACATGAAATTATTTATATAATTAAAAAATTTATCCCATTACTTGACCGCCATTATTATGAATTACTTGACCTGTCATATAACTTGAATCATCACTTGCTAAAAATACAAAAGTTGGAGCTAATTCATATGGCATTGCTCCTCTAGCCATAGCAGCATCTGCACCTAATGATGGTATTTTTTCTTTAACCCAGCAGGCAGGTTGTAATGGTGTCCAAAAGAATCCTGGAGCAATTGCATTCACCCTTATGTTTTTTAACGCCAAATTTCTAGCTAATGATCTTGTAAATCCAACAATAGCTCCCTTTGTTGTAACATAATCTATTAATTGTGGATCTCCGTAAAATGCAGTAACAGAACTTAAATTAATAATAGATGATCCTGCTTTCAAATAAGGTAGTACCTCTTTTGTTAAATAAAACATTCCATAAACGTTTACTTTCATCGTTCTATCAAATTGTTCATCACTAATAGAGTCTAATTTATCTTGTTGATATTGAACACCCGCATTATTAACAAGAATATCAATTTTTCCATATTTTTCGATGGTTTTTTGAACTATTTCCTTACAAAAATTTTTATCGGTTATATCTCCTGACATTATAAAACATTGACCACCAAGCATTTCTATGTAGTTTTTTGTTTCATTAGCATCACGATGTTCATTATAATAAGGAATAACTAACTTTGCGCCTTCCTTAGCAAAGGCAACAGCAGCTGCACGTCCAAGACCACTATCACCACCAGTAATAATAGCCACTTTATCCTTTAATTTTCCACTTCCTTTATAATTGGGGTTATCAAAAATAGGTTTTGGATACATTAAATATTCCATCCCCGGTTGAACGGGTTGAGATTGTTCAGGTGCCATTATTTCATATTCTGTACTTTGAATACCAATATCATTATAATAATTATAATATTGATTCCCAAAATGATAATCAAAATTCATAATACTCCTCCTTGATATAATATATGAATAATATATAAAAAGGACATATTTCACGATGTTTTATACTTCAAAAAAGAAAGCATTTTATTGGTTTTCCTCTACTACTTCTATTAATTTATGTTGCTCTTCGTACCATGCTGGTGTACATAGTTTAATTAACATCCCACTTATATGATCTAACTTTTTTCGCTAAAATAAAATCGCCTGCTTTAAACTTTATTATTTCATCTTTTTTATTAACTTTTACAACTACTATATTTATATCAAAACCACCTAGTAGATACTATAAATTTTCATATGTACCACTATTCTTATATAAAACGAATTCTTCTTTTTACATATTTTCATTTCCCACAAATACTCTTGGTACTCGGTGTGTTATAGTACTTATTATTTCATAATTTATTGTACTACATAAATCCGCAATTTTCTCTAACTTTATTATATCATTATCCCATATAAACACGTCATCATTAACTCGTGCCCCTTCTATATCTGTTACATCTACCATAATTCCATCCATACACACGTTTCCTATGATAGGAGCTTTTTTATTTCTTATTACAACGTATCCTTTATTAGATAACATCCTTCTTAATCCATCTGCATAACCAATAGGAATGGTTGCAATCTTACTTTTACGTTTAGTTATAAAACGCCTAGAATAACTAATGCTTGTTCCTTCTTCTACTTCTTTTAAAAATATTATCTTAGACTTTAGTTTAGCTACTGGTTTTAGCGATATCTTATCATACACACCTTTAAATGATTCATAACCATATATTATTATACCAGGTCTTACTAAGTTAAATACTTCGTTTGGAAAGTTTATTATTCCATTAGAAGCTGATGCATGAACGTATTTAACATCACCTATTTCACTTCTTATAACACTAACCATCTTTTTAAAAATTTTTAATTGTTTTTTAGTATATGTCTCATCTTCATCCGCGGATGATAAATGAGTATATATTCCTTCTACTTTGATATTATTAGCATTTTTAAGCTTTTTAATAAAGTGATATATATCACTAGGTAAAACACCAGTTCTTCCCATACCTGAATCAATTTCTATATGAACTCTAATATTTTTATCTTGTTTTAAAACTTCATCTAAAAAATAAGTAGAAGATAAACCAATTACCAAATCATTATCTATAACTTTAGAAAGTTCGCCTATAAATGGCTGATTTAATATAAAAATATCTTTCTTGTATCCAATTTTCCTTACATCTACTCCTTCATCTACCGTTGCAAGTCCAACTATATCAAACTCATTTAATATATTTAATTTTTTATTTATATAAGTCCCATATCCATTAGCCTTAATAATAGGCATAATACTAGTATCTTTCCTTACCATTTTCTTAATTTCACTTATATTATGTTTAAAATTATTTATGTTAACTTCCATAATCGTAGGTCTTGTAATATTTTCATTCATTTTTTAAAACACTCCTTCATTAATTATATGTAATTAATAATTAATTATAGTATTTATAAATTTATGCATTGATAATATTATATTATCAATTTTTTTTAGCATTATAAAAATATAATAAAAAAAGAAAACCTTATTATAAACAAAGTTTTCTCTATATTTATCAGTTAAGATTACTTATTATTCATATCACCTGCAAGCAAATATACTATTTATTATACTTAGCTAGTTCTTCTCTTAAAATGTCCATTGCCATTTTAGGATTTGCTTTACCACGAGTTTTTTTCATAACCTGTCCTACGAAAAAGTCTATCATTCTTGTTTTTTCTGGGTTATACTCTTTTGCTTGCTCATCATTTTCTTTTAATACTTCCATAACTACGTCATGAATAGCATTATCATCAGTTATTTGCATCATACCTTTTTCTTTAACAATAACGTTAGGCTCTTTACCTGATTTTATCATTTCTTCAAAAACCTCTTTAGCTTGTTTTGAAGATATTGTTTTATTATCTACTAAGTCTATTAACTCTTTTATCATTACTGGTTTAATAGGAACTTCATCAATTGTTATTTCATTAGTGTTTAAGTACCCCATAAGCATTCCGGTAACCCAGTTACAAGCTTTTTTAGGATCAGCACCTAACTCGACACATTCGTTAAAGAAGTCAGAGTTTTCTTTAACTTTAACTAATACTTCGGAATCATATTCAGAAAGATCATAATTTTTTTTGTACATTTGCTTTCTTTCTAACTGAAGCATTGGAATTGTTTTTCTTATTTCGTCTAACATTTCATTAGTAACGGGTGTAGGTGCAATATTAGGTTCAATAAAGTACTTATAATCTACCGCATCAACCTTACTTCTCATATGGAAGGTTTCTCCTGTTTCATCATCTAATCTTCTTGTTTCTTGTTCTACTACCCCACCATTTTGAAGGATTTCAGTTTGTCTTTCAATTTCAAAATCAATTGCACGACCTACGTTATAAAATGAATTAATGTTTTTAATTTCTACCTTACTACCTAATTCATCTGTATCAGAAAGAGATACGTTAACGTCACAACGCATTTGTCCTTTATCACTTCTCGCCTGTGATACACCACAATAAATGATTAAAGAGCGTAGTGTTTCTAAAAACGTTAATGCCTCTTGTTTTGAATGCATACAAGGCTCTGTTACCGTTTCAATTAATGGAATTCCTGATCTATTATAGTCGATTAGTGAATATGTATCATAGTGATCTAATGATGCTGTATCTTCTTCTAGGTGAATATCATGGATGTCTACTTTTTTAATTTCACCATCAACTTCAATATCCAAATAACCATTAATACCAACTGGTTTAGTCATTTGAGTTATTTGATATCCTTTTGGTAAATCTGGATAATAATAATTTTTACGGTCAAATATTATCTCATCTGGAGTTTTACAATTTAATGCCATTGATACCTTTAAAGCTCTTTTAACAGCTTCTTCGTTAGCTACTGGAAGTATTCCTGGAAAACCTAAATCTTGGTAAGCTACGTTAGCGTTTGGGTTTTCATTATAACCATTTACCGCTGGAGAAAAAACTTTTGAGTTAGATTCAAGCTCACAGTGAACTTCAAGTCCGATTGTTACTTTATACATGTTATTTTTCCTCCTTTGTGCTTAATGGTTTAAATCCAATTTTTTCTTCTAACGCTGCAGCAATATTAATAACGTTACTATCTTGTTTAACAGCCCCCGTTATGTTTACCGCAACTGGCATGTTATCAATTAAACCTGATGGAATAGTAATAGATGGGAATCCACCGAAATTTCCGATTGCTAGGTTTTCTGCAAAAAGTAAATACTTATCTGACATAACATCATTTACATCACCAAAGTGTGGTGCAATAGAATCACTATTAGGCATAATGCATCCATCGTATTTTTTAAATAACTCAGTCATCTTATCAACGATTAATCTTCTTATTCTCTGGGCATTCTTAAATAATTTTTCTTGGTTTTCTTTTTGAAGGATAAATGAACCGATAACAAATCTTCTTCTTATTAATTCTGAAAAACCTTCGGTTCTGGTATTAATCATAACCTCATCTGGAGTTAGTCCTTCTTTTCTTGACCCAAACGGAATTCCCGTTAAGTTAGAATTATTACTTGTTGCCTCAGCACAAGAAATTGCCATGTAAGATGGATAAATACTTCTTAGTATATCTTCATTAATACTTTCCTCATAAATTTCCATACCACAAGCTTTAGCATAATCAATTACTTTCATAAAGTTATCATAATATTCTTTACTATTTTTTAATTCATCATTTAACTCTTTAATGTAAAATAACTTTTTACCCTTAACGTTAGTTGTGTAATCTTCTACTAACTTTATGTTAGATGAATCAAATGATGTCATGTCTTTTTCGTCAATACCTTTTATCGCATCTATTACGTAAGCTGCATCCTTAACGGTTTTTGTTAAACAACCAACATGGTCTAAGGAAGATGCAAAAGCAAATAATCCCCATCTTGATACTAAACCATAAGTAGGTTTAAAACCAACTATTCCGCAATAACCCGCAGGTTTACGAATAGAGTCTCCCGTATCAGTTCCTAAAGCGTAAGGAACAACACCACTTGCAACTGCTGCTGCAGAACCAGCTGATGAACCCGCCGTCATTCTTGT
>CANQAS010000040.1 GCA_947589535.1 uncultured Bacilli bacterium
AAAAGACCTAAAAGGTCTTTACATACTTCCTGATAATATACTCTTAATTGATCTTTTATAAAGTTCTAAAATACTTGCTCTTTGAGCATCTTCTTTAACGGTTAATTGAGCAGTACTTACTACTTTTTTACCATCTTTTAGCTTTAATATACCTATTTTATCACCTTTTTTGATAGGTAATTTTATTTTATTAATTTCCATTTCATAATTTAAAGAACTTTTTTCCTCACCTTTTTTTATTAATATACTTAGGTTTTCTTTTGGTACTATTTCAATAACTTCATTTTTAGCTTTTGAAATATTTTTCTTTGATACTACTGATCCTTTTTCTACTTCTACCTGCATTTCATAGGAATTAAAACCATAATCTAAGAGCGTGGCCATGTTACTATTTCTTGACTTGCTATCAGATGCACCCATAATAGCACCAATTAGTCTCATATTATCCCTATTAGCGGTTGCTGTTAAACAATAACCTGCTTCACTTGTATAACCAGTTTTAAGTCCATCTGCTCCATCGTACGTCTTAATTAATTTATTGGTATTAACTAACCAAAATTTATTATCAGTATTTTGTCTTAAGTAATCTTCGTATATGGTAGTAAATTCAAATATCTTTTCATGTTTTACTAACTCTTTTGCCATCATAGCCATATCATACGCAGATGAATAATGATTAGCTTCATCAAGACCAACAGCGTTTTTAAAATTAGTATCTTTAAGACCTAATTCCTTAGCCTTAGCATTCATTTTCTTTACAAAATTTTCTTCGGTTCCTGCTATTCTTTCAGCAAATACAACGGTTGCATCATTAGCAGAACCTATTGATACTGCTTTAAATAGATCTTTAACGGTCATTTTTTCGTTTGGCTGTAAAAATATTTGTGAACCTCCCATTGATGCGGCATATTCACTTGCAACTAAACTTTCATTCCATTTTAATTTACCTTTTTCTATTTCCTCCATAATAAGTATCATGCTCATAATCTTTGTCATAGAAGCTGGGGCATATCTATCATGCGCATTTTTTTGATATAAAATTTTACCAGTTGAAGCTTCTATTAGAACTGCACTTTTTCCATCTGTTAATAATTCATCTTTCGATGTATCATTTTCTTTTGACGTATTTTTACACGTTTCATCATCAATGCACTTCAAAGAATCATTTTCACATGTTTCTAAAGTACATTCGTTTTTTTCTTCTTTTTTTGTAGTTGTACTAGTTACACTACCGGTTGTAGTATTAGTAGTTTCTGCAACAGCACCAACCAAAGGGATAAACATAAACAAGCAAATTACAAAAAGACATATTTTTTTCATCTAAACACCTCTAATAAAAAATATGTCTTTTGCTAAACTTTATGTCTTATTTTTATAATACCTCATATTCATTAGATAAAATTTTTTAATTATACTTTTTACCTGTTTCACATAAAAGCTTACTAACAATATAATATGTTTTTAAATAACTCTTATTTTAGAGTAATCTTTTGCAGCTTTATATACTTTGCTATTTATTAATTCTTTTTTCCATGCTTATAAATTAAAAAGGAAGTTATTCTTCCTTTTCGATTGTTTCTGTTTTATTTGAAGAAGATAAAAACGTAACTCTTTCTCCAACAACTTCAGTTATATGACGTGGTCTATCCTCTTCTGTTTCTACTTTCCTGGTTTGAATTCTTCCTTTAACTCCTAAAAGATCTCCCTTACGACAATACTCGGTTGTGGTTTCTGCTACATTAGCCCATAAAACACAATCAATATAATCAGTATCATACTCCCCATTAGAATTTTTATAACTTCTTGGTACTGCTAAAGTAATATTAGTAACATTTCTACCATTTTCTGTTTTACGAAGTTCTGGTTCTCTTACTAATCTACCTACTACAACTAATTGATTTAACATATTTTTCTCTCCTTTCGAAAAATAATATATAATAATAAAAAAATAGTTTCAAAAAGCAGAAATATAAGTTTTGGATATAAATTTTAACTAAAATTTATGGTATATATACAAAAAAAAACTTTTCTGTAATAGAAAAGTTTTTAAATTATTTATATTTATAAAAAACAATACAAATTACGACAATTAAGATAATTTATCTTTTACATTCTATTGATGTTTCACCTTTTAGTAATTGATTTAATTCAACTGCATATTCAAGTGGTAATTCTTCTCTAAAAGCATCAATGAATCCCATTATAAGAAGTTCTGTTGCTTTATCTTCACTTATTCCTCTAGACATCAAATAAAATAATTGTTTTGGATCTATTTTAGAAACAGTAGCTTCATGCTCTATAGAGCTTTCATTGTTCTTACATATATTAGTGGGAAACGTATCACTTTTTGACTTATCATCAAGAATTATTGTATCACATTTAACGTTTGCATATGAATGTGCAGCGTTTTTTGTTATCTTAACTAAACCACGATATGATGCGTTACCACCACCTCTTGCTATTGATTTAGACAAAATATTACTCTTAGTGTGTTTTCCTATATGAATCATTTTTGCACCAGTATCTTGTATTTGCATACTATCTGCAAGTGCTATTGTGGTGCAGGTACCTTTTGAATAATCACCTTTTAAAATACATGCAGGATATTTCATCGTAACTTTTGATCCTATATTACCATCTACCCACTCCATAGTACCGCCTTCTTCAACTATTGCCCTTTTAGTAACCAAGTTATAAACATTGTTAGACCAATTTTGAATAGTTGTATAACGGCATCTAGCATTTTTCTCAACAAATATTTCAACAACTGCTGCATGAAGTGCATCATCACTATAAGTAGGAGCGGTACAACCTTCTATATAATGTAAGTCACTATCTTCATCAACTATTATTAAAGTTCTTTCAAACTGCCCCATGTTTTTGGAGTCTATTCTAAAATAACTCTGAAGCGGTCTATCTAATTTGGTATGTGGTGGAACATATATAAAAGTTCCACCAGACCATACTGCAGAATTTAGTGCAGCAAATTTATTGTCATCGTTTTTTACCAATTTACCGAAATATTTTTTAAATATTTCAGGATGTTTTTTTAAAGCAGTATCAGTATCTAAAAATATTACGTTTTTATCGCGTAATTCCTTAAGCATATTACTATATAAACCCTCTGATTCATATTGTACATGTACTCCTGCTAAATACTCTTCTTCTGCTTTTCTAAGACCAATATCAGTAAAAGTAGCTTTTACATCTTTATCAACATTATCCCAATTATTTTCTATTTTATCAAATACCTTTTTATAATATGTTATATTATCTAATTTTATATCTATTTCAGGTCCCCATTCTGGCATTTTTTTAGATGCAAATAAATCATATGATTCTAATCTATATTTCATCATCCACTCTGGTTCATTTTTAAACTTAGATATTTTACGTACTTTTTCCTTATCTAATCCCTTTGATAACGTTTTCATGTAATCAGTCCTTTATATTTCCTATTTTATTAGCTATCTTCTATTATTTTTTTTAATCCTTCATATGGTAATAATGCACATTTTTTTCTATTTGGTTGTTTATATATTTCATCATAACAATTAGCATCTTCTAAAAGATCTTTATTGTATGGTTTTTCATTTATCATATTTTCATAATTTTCTATTATTTCTTTAGCCTCACTAATTGTTTTCCCCTTAAACAATTCAGTCATTATAGATGCTGACGACGTTGAAATAGCACAAGCTTCCCCATCGAATTTTAAATCTTTTATTATTCCATCTTCTATTTTACAAGCAAAGTCCAAATTATCTATACAAGTTTTACTATTCATATTTACCCTCTTATAGCCTTCATCATCTATAATTCCTTTATTAAGAGGGTTTTGATAGTGTTCTATCATAATACTTCTTTTTAAATTTTCGTCCATCTGTACCTCCTATAATGCGTCATATAATATGTTATCATTATCTAAAGCTTCAACGAATTCATCTACGTCTTCTTTCGTATTGTAAAAATAAAGACTAGCTCGGCAAGTATTTTTAACCCCTAATACTTCGGATAATATCTTAGCACAATGGTTACCAACACGTACGCATATACCTTTTTTATTAAGGTATGCTGCAACGTCTTGCGCAAAAACCCCTTCTACGTTAAATGTTACGATACCATTTTCTATATCCTTATTATAAATTGTTAGGTTCTTTAACCTGGACATTTTATCTATCATGTACTTTTTTAAATCCACTTCATATTTATGAATGTTTTCTATACCTAATTCATTTATGTAATCAATGGCCTTACCAAATCCTAGTATACCTGCTATGTTTTGAGTCCCTGCTTCTAGTTTTTCTGGTAATTCTTTATATTCAACGTTTCCCAAACTGTCGAAGAAGGCATTCATTCCGCCACCTTCTATTATAGGTTTTACTTGCTTTAAGTATTTTTCTTTACCATATAAAACACCAACACCAGTTGGCCCTAACATTTTATGTGCTGAAAAGGTTAAAAAATCTATATCCATATCTCTTACATCTATTTTTTCATGCGGAACACTTTGAGCCCCATCAACTAATACGATTATCCCTAGTTTATGTGCATACTTACAAATTTCTTTAATTGGTCTTACATCACCAATAACATTGGTTATATGTGCAAGTGAAATAACTTTAGTTTTCTTAGTTATTGCTTTTTTAACATTTTCCATCGTAACCGTTAAATCATCCGTTAAATCTATATAATTAATCGTAGCTCCGTTTTTACGAACCACATCAAACCAAGGTAATATTAGTGAAGCATGTTCTGCTTTTGTTGTTAAAACTTCGTCTTTAGATCTTAAATAATTCTTAAAAAAACCTTTTATTATCATATTTAATCCTTCGGTTGCTCCACTAGTAAATACTATCTCATTTTGACTTTCCGCATTTATAAAACTAGCTGTTTTTTTTCTAACTTCAAGTAATTTTTCATCTACGATTCTACTAATATCATAATCACCACGGTGAGCATTTGCGCTATACTTCTTATAATAATCACTAACTTCATCTATGACACTTAAGGGTTTAAGCGTTGTAGCACAATTATCAAGATATATTGTATTCGTACCTAACATTGGAAAGTCTTTTTTAAAATCCATCCTGTCACCTCCATTCATCATTAAATTTTTTCTTTAGGTTTTCTTTTTCCTCAAAACATATATCTAAAGTCCCGACTAACATTCCATTTAAAAGTAAGTTTTCAGCTTCCACCTTATTTAATCCCCTAGACATTAAATAAAATAATTCTTGTTCATTAAATTTACCAATAAACGCAGCATGTCTTGCTTCTACATCATATTCTTCTATTAATAAAACTGGATTAATTTCATTACTATTTTTATCATTTAAGGATATTATCTTACTATCTTGATTAACAAAACATCCTTTAACTCCATTAGGTACATATGATATAACATCAAATTTTATAAAGCCATTTCCCCTAGTTACGCCATTATTATATACGTTACTAATCGTGTTTTTTTTATTATGATTTATTCTTATTCTAACTTCCTTTTTAATATCCGTAACAATCGAATTATATATTAGTACCTCAGATTCTTCAGTATTTAAATTAACTTTTATATCTAAATTTTTCTGATTATAGCAAATGTTATTTAGGATTAGTTTCCCGCCATTTATATTTATTTCATATTTTTCATCATCTTGGTTTTCTTTAACACTTAATATATTAACAACACTGTTATTAACATTAAATATATATTTTTTTCTATGATCTTTAATAAGATAATTACTATTTTTATTTATGTTATTAATATCCTTATCTACTACTATCCTATTCACTTTGATCACTTCCAGTATTTGCGCTTGA
Organism: uncultured Bacilli bacterium; assembly: GCA_947589535.1. Lineage (GTDB taxonomy): Bacteria > Bacillota_I > Bacilli_A > RF39 > UBA660 > Aphodocola. The sequence continues at coordinate 5,821 of CANQAS010000040.1, forward strand.
CACTATTTTATCAAAGTTAAATCCATTATCTTCAATTTGTTTTGCTAATTCATAACTACCAGTCTTAACTACCTTTCCTTCTTTTAATACGTGAACAAAATCTGGTTTAACATACCTTAGTAAATGTGTATAGTGAGTAATAATTAAGTAAGATATGTCTTTATTTTCTTTCTTATAATTATTTAAATTATCTCCTACTATCTTTAAAGCATCAACATCAACACCAGAGTCTATCTCATCTAACATTACAAAAGAAGGATTTAACATCTTCATTTGTAATATCTCGTTTTTCTTTTTTTCTCCCCCAGAAAAACCTTTATTAATAGATCTATGAACCATTTCATCAGGCATTTTTAAATCCGCTTTGGCTTCATCTAATTTTTTAATAAAAGAATATAAGTTAACGTTTTTTTGATTAATACTAGAAATTGCTGTTCTTAAAAAATCAGAATTGGTAACACCATCTATTTCTAAAGGATTTTGCATTGCAAGAAAAATTCCTTTTCTTGCTCTTTCATCAGTTGAAAGATTTAAAATGCTTTCACCATTATAAATAATATCCCCACTTATCACCTTATAATTAGGCTCCGCCATAATAACCTTAGTAAGACTTGATTTACCAACTCCATTAGGTCCCATTATAACGTGAATTTCACCATCATTAATTGTTAAATTAAATTTATTTAAAACTATTTTATTTTCTACTTTTATAGTTAAGTCTTTTATCTCTAACATATATATCCGCTCCATATCTCTATTATTTTAACACTTTTTTTCATATTAGACAATTTTTATGATAAAATCATAATAGAGGTGAAAATATGAAAGATTGTATATTTTGTAAAATAAAAAATGGGGATATACCAAGTATGAAGATATATGAAGATGATATTTGTTTAGCTTTTTTAGATGTTAATCCAAATAGTGATGGACACACTCTTATAATACCTAAAAAACATTACAAGGATATACTTGATATTCCATGTGATACTTTATCTCATGTATATGAAGTCGCTAAAATTATAATGAAAGAATTAGAAGAAAAATTAGATTGTAATGGTTTTTCACTGCTTCAAAATAATGGAAATATTCAGGAAGTAAAACATTATCATTTACACATAATACCATACTATGATGATAAGCATGCGGTAGAAACAATATTACACAAAGATTTAATAAAAGATCCAAAAGAAATATATAGAATGATAAAAGAAGCCTAAGTGCTTCTTTTATTGTATTCCTAAATATTCTTCTAGTGTAAGTCCTGATTCATAAACCTTTTTTGCATTTTCTTTTCCTAGGTATCTTATATGCCAAGGTTCATATATATAACCAGTTATATTGGTTTTATCCTTTGGATACCTTATTATAAATCCATAAAGATAAGCATTTTTTTCTAACCACTTAGCTTCATCTGTTTTTGCAAATGACCTTTCAACACTTCCAACATCAAATGCAAGCCCTGTTTGATGCTCTGAGTACCCTGGTTTTGCCGAATAGGTATTAGCAACTTCTTCACCATCTTTTTTTACATATTTATTATATAAATTTTCTTGTGTAGTATAAGAACGATAACCAGATACTAAAGGAAGATTAAGGCTTATAGCTTTAGCATCTGCTTGCATCTGTTTTAATGCGCTTAATGCCTTGCCATTAACCTTAGGATCATAATCTTTAGGAAGTCCATAAGTTTTATTAACTATCAAGATACCATTTACGTATGTAATGCCATCTTTTACCTCTATATTAGGCTGCTCTTTATTAACTTCACTACTCTTTTCTCTTACTTTTACATTTCTTATTATACTAAATTTATTTCCTGATGAATCCTTAACACTATACGTAACTTTATACATACCTGCTTTTTTATTATTAACTGTATTTTTAATAACGACTTTTTTAGTTATATCACCGTCATAATTATCAGTTGCCTTATATCCAGGTTCAATATAATTCTTACCATATTCTATTTCAACATCATCACCATTAAGGATTATCTCCGGTTTTTCATTATCTATAATTTTTACTTTTCGATATAATTTCTCGGTATAATATTTAGATATATTTGCATTGTAAGAAACTATGTATGTACCAATTTTATTTTCATTAAAATCGGAATTAACATTTATGTTTTTACTACTGTTTCCATTTATCTTTAAAGTAACATATGGTTCATTATATTCTTCTTTAAAATTTAAAGTAACATTATCTTTGCCATTTAAGTTAAAAATCACACTATTATGTTCTTTCTTATATGTATTTATATCATCACGGCATAAGCCAGAATATGTATATTTTCTATATAAATATTTACCTTTTGACTTAAATCCTTCATCCTTTAAGTCAATTAATAATTTTTGTTTTATTGATTTATCACTAGCATTTACATCGTATATTTCTTTTACATGACAATTAAACCAAGCATGTTTAAACTTCGTTTTTACCTTTATATTATAATTGCTCTTTTTTATTTCATAATTATATTCACTGTTAAAATTTGGAAGCATGAAGAAAATTGTAATTGCTAAATATATAATTAAAATGACTACTAATAAAAAAATTATACAATTAAAAACTTTTAATCTAATTTTACCTAGTTTAATAGTCATATAATCACCCCAAACATAAATCTATTTATATTTTATATCATTTTCTATAAATTAACAACAAAATAAGAAAAAAGAAGCTTTTTTAAGCTTCTCTTAGCATACAAATGAACCAACTATTATAGCAAGTAGGATATAAAGTACTATTACTAGTAAAAATCCATTGCCACCTCTTTTTGAACCACAAGTGTTTCCACATGGGTTACAAGAGCTAGTTGTAGTTGTTGTTCCGCAACATGCCATAGTTTAAACCTCCCTTTCTTTTATACTAAACGTAAGCACCTATTATGATAACTAATAAGATGAATAATACTAATATAATGCCAGCGCCGGATGCATAATTGTTTCCCATAATTCATTCCTCCTTTTTCGTCTTTTCAAAGTATTCTATGGTTTTTATGCAAAAAGTGTGAGTGGTTTATCAAAAAAGTTGCGTGAAAACATATAATTTGTTATGATATATAAGTAAATTGATAGGAGGATAAAAATAAAATGGCAGAAAAAAAGACAAATAGTAAAACTAAAACTACTACTAAAAAAGCATCTACTAAAAAAGTAGAAACAAAAAAGACTACTACTAAAGAAACTAAGAATGCTAACAAAAAAGCACCTAGTAAAAAAGTAGAAGTTAAAAAAGATAAAGTAGTTGATACTTATGAAGCTAAACTAAAAGAAAATAAAAAGGGTTCAAAATTTCAAAAATGGTTAAATAACTTAACCCTTGAACAAATTGTAATATCTGGATTTATTGTTCTTGCAATACTACTTATAATCTTAATTTGTGTTGCAACAAAAAATACAAAAACAACTAGTGGAAAAGATATTGTTGTAAGCATTAATGGAAAAACAATTACGGCTGATGAACTATATAAAGAATTAAAAAGTCAAAACGGAGAGTCAGTTGCAATTAATATGGTTGATGAATACATTTTAAATAAAAAATATAAGACAACTGATGAAATGAAACAAGCTGCAAAATCAACAGTAGAAAGTTATAAAAACACATATGGTGATGGTTATCAATCATTCTTAGAATACAATGGTATTAAAAATGATGCTGAATTAAAAGATTTATTAATTAAAAATAGTAAGTTAACTTTAGCAACAGAAGATTATATTAAAGATAATTTAACAGAAAAAGAAATGAAAAAATATTATGATGAAAAAATAGTTGGAGATATAGAAGCTAAACATATCTTAATTTCATATGAAGAAGATGAAAATTTAACTGATGAAGAAAATGAAGCTAAAAAAGAAGAAGCTAAAAAGAAGGCTGAAAAATTAATAGAAAGGCTTAAAAATGGTGAAGATTTTAGTACTTTAGCTAAAGAATACTCTGATGATGAAGCTTCAAAAGAAAAAGGTGGAGACCTTGGATACTTTAACACAGGAGATATGGTAGAAGCATTTGAAACCGCAGCTTATAATCTTGATGTTAATGAATATACTACAGAACCTGTTGAAACAGAATATGGTTATCATATAATTATGAAAACAGCTCAAAAAGATAAACCAAGCTATAATAAATCTAAAACCACTATTAAAGAAAAATTAATAGAAGAAAAGAAAGAACAAGATAGTACAGTAAGTGCTAAAGCAATGATAGCATTAAGAAAAAAATACAAAATTAACATAAAAGATAAAACGATTAAATCCGATTACAACGCTTATATTAAAAATGCTACAACAACAACTACAACTACAACTACATCACAAGCTAGTGAATAATATAAAAAATAGTTCATTTGAACTATTTTTTTCATACAAAAAAATTCAATATCAATTAGC
>CANQAS010000041.1 GCA_947589535.1 uncultured Bacilli bacterium
TAATGGATGATTTTAAGATAAAATATGAAATAAACGTTGAAAAAGGCGTTAAAGATAAGTTAGATTCATTAAATACAACTATGTATAATAATATTACTAAAATATTAGGCGTTTTTTTAGATAATGCAATAGATGCAAGTAGACAAACTAAACAAAAGAAAATTATAATTACCGTAAATAAAGAGAAGTCTAATGTAATTTTTAATATTTATAATACGTATAAAGGTAAATTGGATATCACAAAAATAGGTACTGGCTATACTACTAAAGGTAAAGATCATGGATATGGTTTAAGACTAGTAAAAGATATAGTTGAAAGTAATAATAGTTTAAGCATAGAAAAGTTTTTAGAAGAAAATTATTATGTTTCACGTCTAATTATAAAAATATCAAATAAAAGAAAAAAATAAAAGGGCTACAATAAGCAGCTCTTTTATTATTATCTTTCTAACATTGATTTAGGCATTACTGGTTCATCAACAAAAATAACAAGACATCCGCTAGTAGCTGTCGCAGCAACTAATGCACCTAATGCAGAAATAGCAGAAACTAATAAAGCTTTCATATTTTATCTCCTTTCTATCAATTTATTTAATCACTATTTTTATTAGTGCTTAAACCATATGTTTTGTAATTCTTGTATGGCATTTTAAATAACATATACGTTGTTGGAAGAATAAGTATGCATTCTATTATTAATCCAAAAAGAAGATAATTTGTTATATATTGATTTTTAGTATAAATAGTCAATATAAAATATAAAATCGTCGTTATTATTGATAAAATTTTAAATCTAATTCTTTTTTTTCTTTTTAATAATGGTCTTTTAACCGTGTCTGCCGGAGAGAATATTGATATTATAATTAATATTAATATATATAATACATAAATAATATTTTGATCTAAATTTATGTATTTACTAACGAAAGATCCAGAAAGAAATAAAAAACTAGAAAATATTAAACAGGTTAAGCTATTATCAGCATGCATACCAAAAGCAAATAACCTTATAAAGTTAAATGCTAATAACAGGAATAATAGTTCTTTTGCAATTCCTAGTAAAAAAGCAAGAGTAAATATGATTATAGTTTTAGTGAAGGTTAAATAAATTCCTTCAACTCCATACATAATTTCATCTACTTTGTCATTATCGTAATCAGGATATTGTTTTATTATTGCATTTCTAATATTTTTTAGAAAACGTTTTTTCATACTACACCTCGTTATCTAAATTTCGTTATCATTTTATCTTATGTTAAAAATTATATTAGAATTTTTTTTTATAATGTTTTAAAAATTACATAAATATTTTTTGTAAAAGAAAAATATATTTAAAAATCACCATTCGTAGGTAAAAAACTACCTCTTACAGTCAAAGTGAGAAATTTCTAGTATGTTTTTAGTATCATAAAGTAGCTTAACGCGAAATTTGTCGAAATTTGATGTTCGATAAGCGTTGCAAAAAGAGGTTTACATGGTTTATATTAGAAGTGTAAGCAATAAGGGAAGTGAGGTGTATGTGTGATGCTAAAAACGGGTAAAATCAAATGGTTTAATAATGAAAAAGGCTATGGTTTTATTGAAGGAGTAAATGATGAAGATATCTTTGTTCATTATTCTGCCATCAAACAAGAGGGATATAAATCTCTTGCAGAAGGACAAGTAGTTGAGTATGAGCTTTTAGAAACGGAAAAAGGATTACAAGCTATAAATGTCAAAGAAGTATCAAATGCTACTGTTCATGAGTAGCATTTGTTTTTGTATTATGGTATAATTTAATTATAGGAGGATTGATAAAATGAAATACAATATTCGTGGTGAAAAAGTAGAAATAACATCTGCTATAAGATCTTATATTGAGGAAAAAATAGGGAAGCTAGATAAATATTTCGATGAATCATCAGATATAACTGCAAACGTGGTAATAAAGGTTCGCGGAAATGAACAAAAAATTGAGATAACAATACCAGCTATGCATTATACTTTAAGAAGTGAAGAAGCTCACTCTGATTTATATGCCGCAATCGACCTTACAGTGGATAAATTAGAAAGACAAATAAGAAAAAACAAAACTAAGATCAATTCTAAAATTAAACATAATATGATTCAAAACTTTGAAGTTACTTTAGAAGATGAATATGAAAATAATGATTCTATAGTGCTAAAAAGAAAAAAAGTAGATATGAAACCAATGGATGAAGAAGAAGCAATTCTTCAAATGGAAATGTTAGGGCATTCATTCTTTGTTTTTAAGAACGTAGATACTGATTCAATATGCGTTTTATATATAAGAAAAGATGGAAACTATGGAATTATAGAAACAAAATAGTAATAAACTTAATGGAAAGTAATTAAATATCTTTAATTATTTTCTTTTTTTTGTTACAATATTTTTCAAGGAGATGATTCAACATGCTAGGTTTTTTAAAAAAAATCTTTGACCACGGAGAAATAGAATTAAAAAAGTTTAAATTAATAGCAGATGAGGTATTTGCATTAGAAGATAAATATTCAAAAATGACTGATAAACAGTTACAAGGATGTACAAAAAAATTAAAAAAGAGACTAGAAAATGGAGAAACATTGAATGAATTAATACCAGATGCTTTTGCTCTAGTTAGAGAAGCTGCTTACAGAGCAATTGGAGAAAAACCATTTTATACCCAAGTGTTAGGTGCTCTTTCTATTCATTTTGGTAATATATCCGAAATGAAAACAGGTGAAGGTAAAACGCTTACCTGTGTTATGCCCGCCTATTTAAATGCATTAACTGGTAAAGGTGTTCACGTAGTAACGGTAAACGAATACTTAGCAACTCGTGATGCAGAATGGATGGGAAAGATTTATGATTTTCTAGGAATGACTGTTGCTGTTAATTTAAGAGAAATGTCGCCAAAAGAAAAAAAAGAAGCATACAAAGCTGATATTTTATATTCAACTAACAATGAATTAGGATTTGATTATTTAAGAGATAATATGGTAGTTAACGCTGAAAATAGGGTTCAAAGGCCACTTAACTTTGCAATAATAGATGAAGTAGACTCAGTGTTAATAGACGAGGCAAGAACTCCATTAATTATATCTGGTGGTGTTATGAAATCAGCTAATCTTTATAAAGATTCTGATAGATTTGTAAAAACGTTAAAAGAAAATGAAGATTATACAATCGATGAAAAAACTAGAGATATAACTTTAACGGACCAAGGTACTGCTAAAGCAGAGAAATATTTTAGAATAGGGAATTTATATGACATAGAACATTCTGCTTTAGTCCATCATATAAATCAAGCTTTAAAGGCTAATTATACAATGCATAATGATATTGATTATGTAGTACAAGAAGGTAAAGTAGTAATAGTTGATCAGTTTACTGGAAGACTTATGCCAGGTAGAGCATTTTCTGATGGTCTTCATCAAGCTATAGAAGCAAAGGAAAATGTAGAGATAGAAGAAGAAACTAAAACCCTTGCAACAATTACATTCCAAAATTACTTTAGAATGTATGAAAAATTATCTGGTATGACTGGTACTGCAAAAACAGAAGAAGAAGAATTTAGAAATATTTATAATATGTATGTTATAGAAATACCAACAAATTTACCAGTAATAAGGGAAGATGCAGCAGATTTAATATATTCAACCAAAGAAGAAAAATATAAAGCAATAGTATCTGAAATTAAAAAAAGACATGAAACAGGTCAACCAGTATTGGTTGGTACCATAGCGATTGAAACAAGTGAAATAATATCTAAGTTACTAAATAAAGCTAAGGTAAAACATGAGATATTAAATGCTAAAAATCATGCAAGAGAAGCTGAAATAATAGCAAAAGCAGGAGAAAAAGATTCAGTTACAATTGCTACTAACATGGCTGGGCGTGGTACTGATATTAAGCTTGGTGAAGGCGTGAAAGAATTAGGTGGTTTATGTGTTATAGGTACCGAAAGACACGAATCAAGACGTATCGATAATCAGTTAAGAGGACGTTCTGGTCGTCAAGGGGATCCAGGATTCAGCCAATTCTTTGTATCATTTGAAGATGATCTAATGGTAAGGTTTGGAACTGATAGATTTAAAGCTATATTAGAAATGGCTGGTCTAGATAGTCAAAGAAATATGAGAAGTAAAACGATTACACGTTCTGTTGAAACCGCACAAAAAAGAGTCGAAGGAAATAACTTTGATGCTCGTAAACATTTATTACAATACGATGATGTTATGGGAAAACATCGTGAAATAATGTATGCAAGAAGGAATGAAATATTAGATAACGAAGATATTCATGAGACGGTATTAAGTACTATAAAAGAGCATATCGAGTCAGTAATAAGAAGACATGCGAATGAGCATGGGGTTATTATAGAATCAGATTGCAATGAAATTATTGAATATGTAAATGAAAACCTATTAAACAAATCAAATCTAAAATTATCAGAAATTTTAAATAAAGATATATTAGAAATAATAAATAATATTCAAAATAAAGTAATAAAAGAATATGAAGATAAGATTAATGAGCTTCCAGAAGAAATACGAAATGATTTTGAAAAAGCTATAAGTTTACAGGTTATTGATAATTATTGGATGGAACACATTAATATAATGGACCACTTAAGAGAGGGTGTTTCATTAAGAGGTTATGCTAACGAGGATCCACTTCAAGCTTATATAAGAGAAGGATTTGAAATGTTTGATAATATGCTTGATAGAATAAGCAAGGATATTACTTTATATTTATTAAAAGCAGAAGTAAGACAAAACTTAGAGGCTAAGGAAGTAAAAGGTAGTGCTAATTCAGGTGCCGAAAAAGTATCAAAATCAAGAACTATTAAGAAAGATAACAAAATTGGTCGCAATTCAAAGTGCCCATGCGGCAGTGGGAAAAAGTATAAAAATTGTTGTGGTAAATAGGCTTGAATCCCTTTATAAATAAAAGGATTTTATATCAAATACAAAATATAAAAATTACTAAAGAAGAAGAAACTAATGAATTTTGTTTGTAATTTGTTTGCAAAAAAGTTAAATGTTTGCAAGCAATAAATCGTAAATCATTACAAATAAACGAATATTTTGCTGCAAACATTTGAAAGGAATAGATGAACAAATGTCGAATAAAGAAATAATTGATAAAATAAGAAATTTATCAATACAAGACCAAAGAAATTTATCTTATGAAGAACTAATAAAAATTATTGAGCCACTTTCAACAGATGAAATTATAGAATTAAGTAATATTATAGGATATCCTGTATTTACAAGATTGTGTATGGGGGTTCTTAAACATAGATTTGTTTTATTACAAGATGGAGCGGCTGCAATCGTCGTTAATGATAAAGGGCAAATACTATTACAAAGGAGAGCCGATAGAGATAAATGGGGACTTCCTGGAGGATGTCAAGAATTGGGAGAAAGATTCCAGGATACTATCATTAGAGAAATAAAAGAGGAAACAAATTTAGATGTTAAGGAAGAAGATTTAGAGTTAATAGATATAGTATCAGGATTAACTAGAAGAAATGATTATCCAAATGGAGATGTGGTAATAAACAACACGGCATTATATTGCGTTAGAAATTATTCTGGAGAATTAAAATGGGATAATGAATCCAAAAATATGAAATTTTTTGACTTAGATAATCTACCCGAAAATCAAAATGATCCAGATTTAATAGAAATATATATTAATAAATTAAATAAAGAAATAAGATAAAAATTAGTAAACGGATGCAAACAATGTTTGCATAAATTGTGCGAAAGGAGAAGCTATGAAAAGAGAAGAAATGTTAGATGTGTTGGATGAAAATGGAATTAAAACAGGAGAAATTTTACCTCGAAGTGAAGTCCATAAAAGAGGTTTATGGCATCGTATTATTGTTGTTGCTATAATAAATGAAAAAAATGAAATTTTAATTTAACAACGTAGCCATAATAAAGATAAAAATCCTGATATGTGGGATATATCTGTTACAGGGCATTTATCTGCTGGGCAAGATTCTTTAACTGCTGCTGCTCGTGAAATTAGTGAAGAAGTAAGTGTAAGTTTAGGTTATTCCATTGATATAAAGGATTTCAGATTTATGTTTTCTTTTAGAAAAGAACAAGAAGTAAACAAAAATCATTTTGATAGACAATATTATGATTTCTTTATATTAAGAAAAAATGGTTTAAATGAAAATGATATAAAATTTCAAGTGAGTGAAGTTCAAGCTATTAAATTTGTTAATATTAATGAATTGAATGAAATGCGTGAGCAAAATCTGTTAGTTGAAAGAGATGAATGCTATGACGAATTATCTGCTTATTTATTTAGAATATAGAAAATCAATTTAGTGAACAGGTGCAAATAATGTTTGCAAATGAAAAAGTATTAATAGTAACAATAATAACACAAATACTATAAATACTGGAGTATGCTCAACATGTGGAAGTGGTAAGAAATAAAAAAACTGTTGTGGAAATTAGTAGGTTTTATAAGGGTTTGTAAGTGATATGGCTTTGAAAAAGTTTAAAAAAATACCATAAAACTATAAAAATGTGCTCACAATGTGCATAAAAAATTCAATTTGTTCTCAAAAATGTCAAAAACCCCGTAAAATCAAAGGCTTTCCAATGTGGACTTTTATATGTTAATAAATAAATGTAATTAAGAAAATATATTTTTTGTAAGGAGTACTATGAAGAAAGACAACATTAATTTTATCTTTAAAAGTCTTAATAAAAAGAAAATCACATTTTGTCTATTAATTGAGGCATTTTTAGATTTTATTTATTATTTTGTTCCATTTACTTTTACTTTATTTTTAACATTACCATTTACGGTAAAAAAAGCTATTATTGTTATTGGAATCTTTATTGTATCAAAAATATTAAGAGTTGGTGGAAATTACCTTTTAAGAAAATATAGTGATAACTATTTATATGAGTATTCAAATATACAATATTTAGAATTTTATAAGCAATTAAGTAAAATTCCAACAGAAAGTATTTCGAAATATCAAACAGGCTATTTTGAAAATATTATTAGTAAGATAAGTGAATTGGTAAAGAAAATATTACAAGCCGAATATGTCAGTATATTAGTTACATTTATATTTCTTTTTTATACATTATTTAATCAGTCCCTTTTCTTATTTATAATATCATTTATAACAAGTGTTTTATGTGTATTTTTAAGTATTAAAATTTTAAAAAAAGCGAATAAGCAAGTAGAAACTTTATATGATCAAGAGTATGAATATTCATCAGTTTATAATGATTTTATTAGCAACGTTCGTACAGTTAAACTTTTGAATAATGATAAATATTTTATAAATAAAATTGAAAAAGAAGGAAAAAAAAGTAATAACGAAAACAAAAAGTATGTTAAATATTATTCATTTGAAGAAGTACTACGGAATATCTTAATTGTTGTACCTTTTTTTCTAGGGCTTGTCAAAGCTGCAATTGATTTATCAAATGGTATAGACACTTTAGGTATAATAACATTTTATATTTCTATTCATGTAGAAATGGGATTTGTATTTGAGGAACTATCTAGTAATATCATTAGTTGGTATGAACTTAAGGCAATAAAAAGTAAGTTAAAAAATATTTTCAAAAAACTTGACGAACGAGTAATAATTAATGATTTTGATGTAATCAAATTGCAAGACATAGTTATAAAATATCCTGAAACAAATCTAGAAATAAAAGTTGATAATTTTATTGTAAATAAAAATGACAAAATATCTATCATGGGTCAATCTGGACAAGGAAAAACATCATTAGTTAATTTAATAATAGGTAATATTAATTCATATAAAGGTAAAGTGTTGATAGATAATTTTGATATTAAAGAAAGAAAATTAGATATTGGTATAGTAAGTCAGGAAATAGAATTATTTAACATGTCAATAAAAGATAATTTATGTTTAGATAAAAATATATCAGATGATAAAATAATAAAATATCTAAATGAATTAGAGTTAAATGAATTATTACAATTTAAACAAGGTATATATACTATTGTAGGGGAGAAAGGCCTAAAATTATCTACAGGACAAAAAAGAAGAATCAATATTTTAAGAAGTTATTTAATGAATAAGGAAATTTATATTTTGGATGAACCTACATCTAACCTTGATAAACATACTGAAGAAATTGTAGTTAATTTTATTTTAAAATATTTTAAAGATAAGACCTTAATAATTGTAACCCACAATGACAAAATAAATGAAATATGCAATAAATTTTATGCTTTTAATAACCATAATTTGATAAACATACAAAACTGATTATTTAAAGTTTCAATAATTATATAGTTATATAAAAAAGTTTGATTTATAGAACTTTTTGTAGTGCAATTTACTATTATAATATTGTTAAAATATAATAGAATAAATTTGTAAGCGAATGATAACAATGTTCCCGTTTCATAAATAAGGATAATATGAGATTGCACTGAGCATGTGGTAGTGGCCGTAAGTATTAAACAATGTTGTGACAAATAAACTCGTAAAACCTTATAAAATAAGGGAAAAACGGGTTTTTTCTTATTTCAATTTTTAGGGATTTTTTAATAAAAAATAACAATTAGATAAGGTTTAGATAAGTTTTTTAAATTGTTAAAACTTAAAAATGAATTATTTCATGATATAATAAATTTGGAGTTGGTAGAATGAAAAAATACGTAAGAGTTATGGATGGACTTAAATCAAATGCTAATGGATTTGAATATAAATTAGATGAAGTGAATGTTTCTAAAAAATGGGATCCATCTACATTAAATCCTAAAGAAATGGGTGGCTTCAATTTTAGTACAGAAGATAAAATTTTAAGATGGTTACATAGAGGAACAATGATTTATGATGTTATGATTCCTGAAGATGCAGAGATAGTTTTGTGTGATGAGGAAAAAGGAATATATAGAGCAAATAAAATTATAGTTACAAATCCAAGAAATATTACAGATGGTGTTGTAATGGATTTATATAGAAAAACAAAATTATCTAATAAAATTATCGCTCAATGCTTGCTTACTTTACTTTTTAAAAATAGGTTACAAATTGTAAAATTTATTATTAAAGATAGAGTTAATATGAATAATATTGATGAAATAGTTTCTGAATTTGAAAATTATGCTTCTAATGGTAAATTTAAATGTAATGAATTAGAAGATTTTAAAACAGTTCATGATATATTAAAAGAAATACAAAGTGATTTATATATAAATTTATATATTGATAAAAAACCATATGTTAAAAAAATTACTAATGATAAAGTTATTAATATAACTGGAGAATCAGGAAGTGGTAAATCTTATTATAGTAATAAATATTTAAAAGATGATAATTATATTATAATTGATACAGATATTATTTTTAGTGATAAACCTTCTGATAATAAAGAGAGTTTAGATTTAAGGAGGTGTTTTAAAGGCGAATCTAAAGATTTATTAATTACTGATTTTGATAAATGTTATTTGAAAATATTAAATTATTTTAAGGAAAGTAAAAAAACTATTGTTATTGATTCTGCGCAATATAGAAATATAAAAGATTATAATATTTTAAAGGGTGAAGTTATTGTAATTAGAACATGTATAGATAATTGTTATAAAAGATGTTTAGATAGATATGATTTAGAAAATAAAACTGCTACTTTAGAAAATAGAGGGAAATTTGCAAATAAAAAATTAGGAATGTATGAGTGGTATAAAAGTTTAAACAGTTTTATTGAACAGGTAGATAAGTTTTAGATAAGTTCTGCTAGGCTTATCGAGTGCTACGGAGTGCTCTCAAGTGCAACAAAATGTCAAATTAACGAGACA
>CANQAS010000042.1 GCA_947589535.1 uncultured Bacilli bacterium
CCTTTCTTCTTCATGTATGAACAAACATGTAACTTACATGATAAGTTTTTATTAATGCATCTGTGTTTAACCAAAAATTTACATGCATTCTTATTATCCCTAGATCTGCAGCACCCATCTACACTACAACCATGCATTCTATTTACAAAGCACTTGTTATTTTTAAATTTACACAAATTTTCTCCGTAAAAGTCTTCGTCTAATAAATCACATGATTTATCATATATGAAAGTTAATCTTTCTTTTCTATTTTTTATGTTAAAAGCTTCTACCAATAAAGATATTTGTCTTATTTCTTTATTATCTTTTATTTCTCTATCATATAATTTACCCTTATATTCAAACTTTAAATTATTATTCCATAATCTGTACTTTAAAAACTTGGGAATCTTATATTTATCATTTTCTTTTTTTAGTATTAATACTTTACTCATAATTACCTCTAACACTAATATAACATATTTTAGAAAAAAATATTGGATAATGTAATTATTTAATATATAATTATATAGGTGGGAAAAATGACTGGAAAAATAAATAGTTTTGAATCAATGGGATTAGTAGATGGACCTGGTGTTAGATTTGTTGTATTTATGCAAGGATGTCCTTTGAGATGTAAGTTTTGTCATAATCCAGAAACCTGGATGCTAAATGGTAAAGCAGATGAATATACGCCAGAAGACCTTATAAAAAAAATATTAAATTATAAACCATACTTTAAACATAATGGAGGTGTTACTTTCTCTGGTGGTGAACCTTTAATGCAAAAAGAGTTTTTACTTGAATGTTTAAAACTATGTAAAAAAGAAAATATTCATACTTGTATAGATACCGCAGGAAGCGTTCCTGATTGTAGTGAAATACTTAAATATACTGATTTAGTAATGTTTGATATAAAAGGAACAAACGAATATAATTATAAGAACATGACAGGAGCCAACATAGACACTTCATTAGAGTTTTTAAAATTATGTCAAGAAATGGGTAAAAAACTATGGATAAGAGTTGTTATAGTTCCAGGTATTAATGATACTAAAGAATATATAAATGAGCTTATAAGCTTTATTAAACCACTTAAAAACGTAGAAAAAATAGAATTCTTACCATATCATACATTAGGTATTCATAAATATAAAGATTTAAACTTAAAATATCCATTAAAAGATGTTCCTGACATGGATAAAGATAAATGTAAAGAGTTAGAAGAAATGTTGAAAGAAGGATTAAAAAACTAATCCTTCTTTTATGTACTCTACCAAATTAATTAAATTTATTCCATTAGAACCTTTTACCAATATCACAGAGTCCTTGTTTAATAAATCCTTAACATAAGATCTTGATTTAAGTTCACTTTTAAAGTGCTTAATATTTTTTGTATTAAAGCCATTTTTTTTAGCTTCTCTACCAATATATTTTGAATATTTACCTATCGTAATTAATTCATCTATATTATTATCAATAATTAGTTTTCCTATTTTTTTATGAATTTTTTTTGATTCTTTACCTAGCTCTAATATATCTCCTAAAACTACTTTTTTCTTTCCATCAAAGTTTTTCATATATTCTAAAGCTACTTTAACAGAATCATAGCTAGCATTATAAGAATCATCTATTAATGTTATGTTATTACTTAAATTAATAATTTCTAGTCTGTGTTTTTCATTATTATATTCATTTATTCCTTTTTTTATCATACTTCTTGACACACCAAGCATCTTACCTACTAAATAAGATGCTAAAACATTATATATTAAAGTATAACTTCCTTTTATTTCAAAGCCATGAATATCATCTATATCAAAGCTAGTTAATATTTTTTCATTAATATTAGAAGGCATGATATTACTTTTATTTTGAATGCCAAATGTCATAACATTAATACCTTCTTTAATACCACTTTCAACCGTCTTTAGCATATCATTATCATTATTAATAATAAGAGTCCCATAATCCATTCCATCTATTATTTCTAGTTTAGCTTTTAAAATGTTTTCTCTAGAGCCTAAATTACCAATGTGAGAATCTAAAACATTGGTAATAATAGCTATATCGGGTTTTGCAATCATAGATAAATTATGCATTTCACCTTTCATGCTCATTCCCATTTCTAAAACCATAACCTCTTCACAAGTAAGTCTTAAAATAGTAAGTGGAAGACCTATTTGACTATTTTCGTTACCTTTAGTTTTTAACACTTTATAATTTTGTTTAAGTACGTTTGAAAGTATTTCTTTAGTACTAGTTTTACCTACGCTTCCTGTTATTCCTATTACAGGCCCGGTAAATAAGCTCCTTTTATAGGCCGCTAAATCTCGAAGAACTTTTAACGTATCATCCGCTATTACAATTACTTTATCTTCATATCCTTTAAAATTATAATCATATCTTTTAGATAACACTAACACCTTAGCACCTTTATCCATCGCTTCTTTATAATATACTGAACCATCAGTATTATTTCCTTTTATTCCAAAAAAACATGAACCTTCTGTGACTTTACTACTATCTATAAAACATTCGTTTATTATAGTTTCTTCTATACCATTTAACAATTTACAAGCACAATTTTCAAGTAAATCTTTTACCGTTATTTTTGTCAATGTATTCACCCATAAAATTATATGAAAAAAAAAGCAAATTATTTGCTTTCTTTTTTTGATACGGTTAAATAATCTGATATAAAGTTCTTATATATTAATTTTGCCTCTTCTTTAATCATTGAAATAGGCTGCATTAAAACCTTTAAATTAACACCAAGTTCTTCTAATTTATATATTATTTCTTCATCTACTATACAGTCTTTAAATATTACTGCATTAACTATAGATCCTGGATTATCATTTTTTAATTTTTCTACTTGTGTTATTAACTTCTTACCAATTTCTTCATACGTTTTATTTTTTAATTCTAAATTTTTTATTTCCTGTTTTGATAAACTTTCATCTATGTATCTTTTTCTACAACTTCTTATTTCAAAAGCCGCTTTTACCTCACAAAAGTTATCTATACCCTGTTTATCTTTAAAATAAATATCAGCTTTCGTGTCATTTTTATTGGTTTCTTTACTTTTAATTACTTTTTCATTTTCAACGTGAAAACCCAAACTCTTATAATATAAAGAGGCATATAAATTTCCTAATATACCAACTAAATTATCAATAACACTATCTTCTGCTACCGGAGTTTTATCTTCTTCTAATCTTGATACAACTTTTTGATACAATATGTTAGCCAAATCTATGTCCATATTAAAAGCCGTGTTTAATACATCAGTAGCCCCACCATAATTATTTAATATATTAGTTATTAAAAACCTATTTTCTTCACTTAAAGTTCTTTTGTTTTTATGTTTACTCATGATTCTTACCTCTATTATCATTTTAACATATTTAAATATTTCAGTCTTTTAATTAGATAATATTTGTCATTAATTTACACAAGTGTTATTTATGTAAACCTTATATACTAAGTATCATAATATTTAAAGAAATATTATGATATAATATTAGCTAATGAGGTGATTATTTATGGCAGAAAGTTTAGTGCATACTTTTTTAGGGTTATTTGATGGATTAAATAATATTTCATTTGGTAAAGAATTAATAGTTTTTATAATTTCATTAATGCCGATATTAGAACTACGTGGTGGTTTAATTGCAGCGGCCTTGCTTGGTCTTAACGTAGTCCCCGCATTTATAATATGTTTAATTGGTAACTTATTACCATTACCTTTTATACTTTGGTTTATAACACCAATATTTAATAAATTAAAAAAGACTAAACATTTTAGTAAGTTCGTAACTAAATTAGAAAACAAAGCACTTGCTAAAAAAGATAAAATAGAAAAAGCTGAGTTTTGGGGACTTTTATTCTTCGTTGGAATACCTCTTCCTGGAACTGGTGGATGGACTGGGTGCCTAATTGCATCACTAATCAACATGGATAAGAAAAAGGCGATGACAGCTGCAACATGTGGCGTATTACTTGCAGGATTAATTGTTGGAAGCGTATCGTTTGGACTTTTAAAAGGAATTATAGGATAAGGAAGTGTTATGGATGAATGATAAACAAGTAAAAGAAATAATATCAAGAGATATAGATTTTGCACAGTGGTATACTGACGTTGTTAAAAAAGCAGATTTAATAGATTACTCTTCTGTTAAAGGAAGTATGATTATAAGGCCATATGGATATGCAATATGGGAAAACATGCAAAATATATTAGATAAAAAATTTAAAGAAACCGGACATGAAAACTTACAAATGCCAATGTTTATACCAGAAAGTTTACTACAAGTTGAAAAAGATCACGTTGAAGGTTTTGCACCAGAAGTTGCTTGGGTTACTTATGGTGGTAAGAATAAACTTGAAGAAAGAATGTGTGTAAGACCTACTTCCGAAACTTTATTTTGCGAACATTTTAAAAAGATAATAAATTCATATAGAGATTTACCTCTTTTATATAATCAGTGGTGTACAATAGTTAGATGGGAAAAAACAACAAGACCATTTTTAAGAAGTCGTGAGATTCTTTGGCAAGAAGGTCATACAATGCATGCTAGTAAAGAAGAAGCAATCAATGAGACACTTAAAATGTTAAAGGTTTATGAAGATTTTCAAAGAAACGTTTTAGCAATTCCAGTATTTACTGGTAAGAAAACTGATAAAGAAAAGTTTGCAGGAGCAGATTCTACTTATGCAATTGAAGCCATGATGTATGATGGTGTAGCACTTCAAAATGCAACATCACACTACTTCGGTCAAAGATTTGCTAAAGCATTTGATATAAAGTTTTTAAATAAAGAAAATAAATTAGAAAATCCATATCAAACATCATGGGGATGTACAACAAGAATGATTGGTTCTCTTGTTATGGTTCATGGTGATGATAGAGGTCTAGTACTTCCTCCTAGAATCGCACCTATTAAAGTTATTGTTATTCCAATTGGAGCAGATGAAAAAGTGGATAATGCTTTAAAAGAAATTACCGAAGATTTAAAAGATTCGTTAATTACTTATAAAGTAGATAACTCTAATAAAACTCCTGGATTTAAATTCGCAGAAGCAGAAGTTAAGGGATATCCTGTTAGAATTGAAGTTGGTAAACGTGATTTAGAAAATGGTGTTGTTACAATAGTTAGACGTGATACCTTAGAAAAGATACAAGTGCCAGTAGATGAAACAGTTATAAAAGTAAACGAATTATTAATAAACATTCAAAATGATATGTATAATAAAGCACTTGAAAGACGAAATAGTATGATATACAATGCTGATACATATGAAGAGATGAGTAATATTGCAAAAAATAAACCTGGATTTATATATACTAACTGGTGTGGTGATGAAGCATGTGAAAATAAAATAAAGGATGATTTAGGATTAAAATCAAGATGTATTCCTTTTGAAGGTGCAGAACCAACAGGTGATAAAAAATGTATATGTTGCAGTAAAGATGCTAAAACAAAAATATACTGGGCAAAACAATATTAATATGTATAAATTTCTTTGGTAGGCGTAAAATATTATTGGTGATAATATGCTAACTAAAGAATACGAAATGGCTTACATAAGTTCATTTAACAAAGTATTTAAGGTATTAAATGAATATTGTGATTTATATGTAAAGCCAGGAGAATATGAAAATTATGAAATTGAAGTTAGAAAAATAAATAATGAAGAAATAAAAGAATATTTAAGTATATGTTATCAAAAACAAAATGGATCATTAACTATCATTATAGATAAAAAAATAGATGATGATTTAGTAAACGAACTAGTAAAATATGTATCTTTAGCATTAAATGATAATCCCATTGCAAGCTACAACTTTAAGGATTTAAAAGATTACATGATATATCATTTTGAATACGTAAAAGATAATAAAATAATTGATAATAAAAAATTAATAGAAGATATGTATAAAAGTAATGAAATAGAAAATGTTAATTTTAACATCTTAATTAACCCATTAACTATTTAACATAAAAAAAAAGCTTACGATATGCAAGCTTTTTTTATTATTTATAATATTTTGCTTTATATTTATCAGATAATTCTTTAAAACGGTTATAGTGAACTATTTCTCTTTGTCTAAGCCATAATAAAGGTCCTGTAATAGCTGGATCATCAGATAAGTCTATTAAGTGTTCATACACTGCTCTAGCTTTTTGTTCAGCTGCTAAATCCTCT
Organism: uncultured Bacilli bacterium; assembly: GCA_947589535.1. Lineage (GTDB taxonomy): Bacteria > Bacillota_I > Bacilli_A > RF39 > UBA660 > Aphodocola. The sequence continues at coordinate 6,193 of CANQAS010000042.1, forward strand.
TCTAAATCTGCAACTGGATCTCCTGTTGTAGAAATATAAGTAGCTGTCCAAGGCATTCCATCTGAATTCATTGGAAATAACGCAAGACCATGTTCAGTATATTGACCTTCCATACCTGCTGCTTTTAATTCTTCAGGAGTAGCTCCTTTTAACATCTGATATACCATTGTACATATCATTTCAACGTGAGCAAGTTCTTCAGTACCAATATCATTTAATAAAGCTCTACCTTGTGCATCAGGCATTGTATATCTTTGGTTTAAGTATCTAAGTGCTGCACTAAGTTCACTTTGTGCTCCACCATACTGACTTATAACAGCTTTAGCCATTTTTAAGTTTTTTCTTTTAATATCAATTGGATATTGTAATTTTTTAGAATATTTCCACATAATATCACCTACTCATTCCATGGCCAAGGTTCATCTATCCAAGACCAAGGAGTCATACTAAGCCCCTCGTTATCGGACAAATCAATTGGTCCATATTTCCTTTCATAAGCATCATTAAGCATTTTTTCTTGCTTATTATATTCATTGTATAAGTTTATAGCATTAGAATCATTTGGATGAGTATCTAAGTATAAGTTAATGTCATGAGCTGCAAACGCCATTTGTTGAATTTGGTAAAGAGCTCTTTCTCTTTCATTTAATGCGTTTGGGCTTAAATAAGTCATGTTCTTATATGGAAGATATGTTCCTGCTTCCATATTTCCTCTTAAAAAACCTTCATTAGGGGAAACAAACCTATTTTGCATCATCATATTTGAATTATTATTAGTTGCTGATGTCTGAGTATGATTTGACATATTCATCATTTTTAAGTTAGCATTTTGGGTATTTGGCATTACTGCAGGTATCATAAAAGTTCTCATAAAAACATCATCTAATCCATAGCTAGAATAACTTTCTTTCATTTTCTTACCTCCTAGCCTATTATATACATCTAAAGGCTAAAGTGTATGGGTAATAAACTAAAAGAAGATGACTAATCATCATCTTCTTCATCATACTCATCATATATATTCCCAAGTATTTCTTCAACTGCATCTTCTAGAGTTACTATACCAATAAACTTTTTATCTTTATAAACCACTGCCATATGATTATGTTCTTTTTGCATTGATGCAAAAACATCATCTATCTTTTCATCATAATCAAATTTTTCCACTTTGAATAAAAGATTTCTTAAATTAAAATCGTCATTATCTTTTTTATACATGATATAGTCTTTGACATTAAATATACCAATTATGTTATTAGTATCTCCTTCATATACCGGATATCTTGTAAACTTAGTTTTTTTAAGTCTTTTAAGCAATGCACCAAATTTTATGTTTACGTTAATTAATTCACAATCTTCTTTAGGAGTCATTACTTTATCAACGGTTGTATCATTAAACTGAAATATATTAAATATATATTCTTGTTCTTTTTTCTCTATTATTCCATCTCTAGTACCAGTAAGTATTATTCTTTTAATATCTTCTTCTGTAAAGTCATCTTCTTTTTCTTTTATCTTTAATATTTTACATATCAAATCAGTAGAAAAAGATAAAAGTTTTATTAATGGGAAAAATATTACTTGCATAAAGTTTATTAAAGTAACCGATAATGATGCTACTTTAAATGGATTTGCAAGTGCTATTTTCTTTGGAACAAGTTCTCCAAACACAAGTGTAAAATAAGATAATATAACAGTTATAATAACTACTAAAAATGCATTAGTAAATCCAGTACTTATTATTTTAAATCCACTTTCCATTATCTTATCAGCAAACGTTGATGCTGCAAAAGCACTAGATAAAAATCCTGCTAATGTTATACCTACTTGTATAGTTGATAAAAAGTTACTAGGATCCTCTAATACCTTTCTTATTTTCTTAGCGTTCTTCTTTCTTTTTCTAACCATCTTATCAAGTTCAAATTTTTCTATTGATAAGAACGCAAGTTCACTTGCTGATAATACTCCATTTAATAAAATTAATATAACTAATAATAAAATATTTAATACCATTTACTTATTAACACCTCTATATATATTTTATCATATTTATTTGAATAATAAAATACTACCATGCATATAATAATTATATAGATAACTTCCCACTTTTTACATTTTTTCTTGGAAGACTATTGACATTAAAATAAAAATCAGTATAATTAAAAATGCCTACTTAGTGCAGGTGTAGTTTAATGGTAGAACCACAGCCTTCCAAGCTGTATACGGGAGTTCGATTCTCCTCACCTGCTCCAATATGATAGGAAACTCGAACTTTTGAGATTTCGAGAGTAATAAATGCTAACAGAAATGTTAGTTTTTTTGTTATTTAAGAAAGGATAAGTGATTAGAGTATGACAATAGAAACTAAAGAATTAGAAATAAGTAAAGATTTAAAAAGAAAGGTTGAAATGATATGTAAATTTGCTTGTGCTAAACCTACTATAACAGGTAAAGAAGTTAAATCCATATCCATAATATTGATTTTTATCTCTAAGTATTTGATATAGACCATGTTTATCACCATTTTTAGATATAATATGCAAAAACTCGTTTATTAAGTTATGAAAATTACTAGAATAATTTTTAAAATATAATACATCATTCGTTATAAATGCACCAGGCAAAAACCCTTTACCATTGTTTTCTTCCCAATTTTTTTAAAATTCTTCATCAGAAACAAATTCAATTTTTAATTTTTGTAATTTATTTTTGATTTCCTATAATTCATTTTCATTTGAAACGAAAGTAGTTAATCTTTCAATTAAAAAACTTTTTGCGTATTCAACAACTTCATTATTGATAGTTCCACCTGTCGTATTCATCATATTTTCTAATTTTTCTTTATCAACAACACCCATTTTTTGTCTCCTTATTAATTTTTAACTTCTAAAACCAATATGTCCTTTATATTGCTCTTGATTATAATTTTCATTATCTAAATAATCATCTAAATTAAACGTAAATTCTATCATTCCAGAATAGTCCTTATCATCATAACTATAATTTGTATAGAATGTTAAAAAGATAATATACTTATTTTTTAAATACCTTGTTATTTTTATATTCATTTGTGGCTCAACACCATTTAAACCATTTACATTAAGCCAAGTTTCACCACTAAAAATATAATCATTAAAATCTATTGTTTCGTTCATTGGTATTTCTAATAATTTTTCTAATCTACAATTTAAATCAAAACCTAATGAATAATTATCGCCAGAAACATCAAACGTTAATGTTTTAAATGCTTCAAAAGATGTCTTTTTACCATTATCAAATTTTGTTTCTTCTTGAGTCACTAAACTAATACTAACTTTTTCATTATTAACATTTTCTAATTTTGCGACCTTAAACATATAATCACCTTTTTTGTAACTTATATCTATATTATAGCATAATTTTGCATTTTCGAACGATATAACCTTAAATTGTTCATTTTTTGTTTAAATATTAAAAATGTTGTGATATAATTTTATTAGTTAGTAGTTATTACTACCTAACTTATTGGCATGAGAAAAGTTATTCGACTTCTTCTCTATACGCTCCAAAAG
>CANQAS010000043.1 GCA_947589535.1 uncultured Bacilli bacterium
AAAGGAGCAACCATGGGAATGGATGCTTTAAAATTCGTGTTAGATAAAGTAGAAGATAAGAAATTTAAGAAAGTATTAGAAAAACAATATGCTGATTATGAAGCAGTTTCTAACAAGGTAAATGAGTTATACTCAAAATATGGTACTAAAGAGCCTCATAATACTAACATACTAGATAAAATGATGACTTGGTCTGGTGTTCAAATGAATACTATGAAGGATAAAAGCAATTCTAAAATAGCAGAATTATTACTACAGGGTACTAACATGGGAATAATAGAAGGTAGAAAACTTTTAAATAATAAAAAAATGGATAAAGAAATTCATAAACTTGTATCTGCTTTTGTAAAAATTCAGGAAGATTGTGTAGAGGTTTTAAAGACATATTTATAATCAAACTAAAACGTTTGATTTTTTCTTTACATTGTATTAATAAAATTTAATTAATTTTTAAATTATATATTATAATAATATTATAGTGGAGGGATATTTATGAAATATATAATTGATACAGATCCTGGGATAGATGATTCAATAGCAATTGCTATGGCTATAAAAAATAATTTGGATGTTATTGGTTTTACTTTAGCAAGCGGAAATATACCACAAGTAAAGTCAGAAAAAAATTTAAAAATAGTTCAAGAAATTTTAGGTACTAATATAAAAATGTATAAGGGAGAGCCTGAAAAAGAAGTTAAACATGAAACTGCAGAATATGCTCATGGAATAGACGGGTTAGGTTATTATCTTTTTCCGGATATTAGTAGAAAAAAATATCAAAGAATGCGTGCAGAAGATTTTATTATAAAAGCGTCAAAAAAGTATAAAGACGATTTAACTCTTATATGCTTTGGTTCACTTATTAATTTGGCAAACGCAGTTAGAAAAGATAAAAAATTAGTAAAAAGATTAAAACATGTTCTTATAATGGGAACAACTTATAATCCTGAATCAGAAACACCTTATATGGAATTTAATGTAAATGCTAATCCGACTTCTGCAAAATTAGTTTTATCATCACCATTTGAAGATATGAAATTAGTTACGCATGAAATAGGTACTGCTGCTCATATTGATAGAGATTATGTTTTAAACTTAAGAGAGTCTAATGATTTAGTATCTAGGTTTGTTGGAATTATTGCGCATAAATACATGGATTTTAGTGGTTGTAAATATAAAGATGATGGTCTTGTTAATCCAGATCCAGCCACTGTTGCCAGTGTTATAGATCCCAATATATTAAAGTTTGAACCTTGTAGTGTTAAAGTAATAGATCGTGGTGGTAAAAAAGGTGAATGCTATGTGGCATTAACTGATGAAAGTAACATACAAGTTGCAACTGATATCAATTTAAAGAAGTTTACTAAATTATTTAAAGATACATTTAATTAGGAGTAAATACGAAAAAAATAGTTAATTTGGTAGAAATACCTTATGAAAAAAAATTATAGATATAGATTTAAACAAGATGGTAAAAATATAATTTTATTTCTAAAGAAACAAGGAATGTAAAATTTGAGTCATTTAGTTAACCATTAAAAATTATATAAAAATATTGATATTTTGTATCTGAGTTTATTAATGACGAAAGGAAAACTAATATAATATTTGAAAATGTATCATGATACCTTTTTTTCATATAATAAATTAGGTGATTTTAAATGAATGATGAAAATGGTTATTCGGTAGCAAACGTATCTGGTGATATCTTAGCACCTAACTTAAATGGTGTAGTATCTTTTAGGCCATATAAGGATGGTACTATGGTAGAAGTAGAAGTATCAGGACTCCCTGGTTATAACAACTATGGACTATATCAAATAGAAGTACATAACGGAAATGGGTGCATTATAAATCAAAGTGGTAGTTTTGCTGGTATAACCAGTATTTATAATCCTACAAATAGTGTTTATCCTTTTCAATCAGGAGATATGCCACCACTATTTTCTAATAACGGATATGCTTACATGAAATTTTATACAACAAGATTTAAATATTATGAAGTAGAAGGTAAATTGGTTATTATTAAAAGTAATAATAGAAAAATAGGCTGTGGAAAAATTGAAAAATATAAATTATAAAAAGAATCAATCATTTGATTCTTTTTTTGAAAATAAAACTTTTATAAACATAATTAGTAAAGTTATAAATATTGGTATTCCAATAAAAGGTACGTAATAATTTTTAATTAATATTATAGAATGTGGTATATTACCAAAAACATATTCTCCTAAAATCATACATATCGTTGATATTATTATGATTATTATTTTATTTAATTTTATGTTTTTACTTACTTTTTTAACACCACAAATAATGCCATATAAACTTATGTTACAAAGTGAGAGCATGTAAAATATCCATCTAAAGGCAAGTAGGTTTTCTAGGTGTAATTCGGAGCCTGATATACCTATTTTTTTAAGCAATATATATTCTGGATACCTAAAAGAAGTAGCTATGTTATATCCAAAACATGATATTACAAAAAACATAACTACACATAAAGATAATGAACTTATTAGGTAAAATATTATTATTGTTTTGTTATATTTTTCTTCGTTTTTAATGCTAGATTTATTAATCGTAAGAAGAAGCATAGTTAAAATTGAACAAGATGATGCGTGATATATTGCACCATTTAAAATATTATTTATGTAGTTATTACCATTAATAAGGGGTAGTATATTTGATACATTAACAAATTTAATTAAGAAAAGTTCAATTATTATCATGAATAATATGCTAGCAAAAAAAGATAATTGTGATACTCTTGCAATCGTTTCTAATCCTCTAAAACAAATTATTAAACTAGTTATTAAAATAAGCGTGCCAACGAATGCATAAGGAGTGTTTTGCATGTATTTACTAGTTATAAAAATTACAATTGATCTTATCGCTACTGTAAGCATAAAAATATATATTAAAAATATTATTATGTTTATTATATTACCAAATACTTTTCCAAATATTTTTATGTTTTTTTCATATATATTAAGTGTAGGTAAATATGAGTTAACTTTTAAATACATTAAAACTGGAATGATTCCTAAAATGGTTCCTAATACCATAGCTATTAGTACTTCGTTACCCGATTTTCTAAGCAAAATTATGTCTCCTAATCCTAGGTATAAACTAGAACATATTAAGTATAAAAACATTCCAACTTGAATTCTTGATATTTTATTATTCATTATTATTTTGCCCCCTTTATCGATTTAATAGAAAGCTCGGTAGACTTAATCTGGGCCTTTACTTTAAAGTTAAATTTAATATCTTCTGAAATCATTTTTTTAGTGTATCCTAATTTTTTCATTTCCTTATATTTTTCTTCATAAAATTTTTTTCCGTACTTTAAGGTATCAGAGTTGTTATCCTTATATAATTTATTAGATGCTTTTGTAACTAAGGTTTTAATTTTTTTAGATAATTTTTTTTCTAATTGTTTAATGCTTTTTTCATTGTTGATAAAATCTGCTGAGCAGTTGCATTCTAATAAATCAGCTTCTGCATCTATATTAATATTAACGTATGGTTTATTGTTTTTAAAAGATAACTCTTCTTTTATTTTTGCGTCTTTAATTCTTGTTGTAGCATAATTTTGATCATCACATTTTATGTTAATATAAGTTTCTTTTTGTGTTTTTGCAAGGAAATTATAACCAGTGCTTTCATCGTTTGATAAATAACCTTTTAATTTGTTATTTTCAAAGTATGCTAGTGCATCAAATTTTAACTTGGCTGATGGATCACTTTCGGTTATATTATCCATTTTTTCACCATCTTTTATATCACCAGTTATTTTAACCATTGGAATGATTGGCTCGGCACCTTCGTTTATTAAATCTGAAATAAACTGATCAATCGTTATTATTGTTAATGTTCCACTAAAGTTATCTGCTATATTTAAAGTGGATTTTAAATTTGTTGATGGAATCGTTTCTAAAGGAGTAATTACTTTTAATATATTATATGCTTTGTCTTTCATTGAGACCATAACTAGCGAGTCTTTTTCAATTTCAGCATCCCTCATAAAATAATCTAGGTAATTTAATGGATCTTCATTTTTTAAAAGTTCTTCACTAAGTACTAAAACTTCATTATGACCTAAGTATAGCTCTTTTGGAGAATCAAGCATTATTTTTTCAAGAGCCTGATAAACAGTGTTACCACTTGCTTTATAAAAAGTAATTAAACTGGTATCTGTTTCTTCATCCTTTTTGGCATTCATTATTTGTATACCAACTTTGTATTTTGATTTGTCTTCTTCGTCTTTATCAATTGAAATACCAGATACGATTGCATAATCATTTATTTCTTTATAATTAAAACACCCGGACGAGGATATTAATATTAAAATTATGATTAAAATTTTAACTATCTTTTTCATTTTCATCCTCCTTTGTATAAATGTTTTGTGGGTGAAATTTTGAAACTTTATCTAGTATTATGGCATCTTTCTGGGCGTTTTTATTAAATGGTTCAAAAGGTGCTAAAAAAGGTTTTCCGCAAGACTCATGACTTGCTAATAAGGCAACTAGTATTATGCAACCAAACATCACCCCAACAAATCCAAAAAATGAGGCAAGAACGATTAGAATTAGTTGCCACCATCTAATTGAGTTTATTAATTCAACCGATGAAAAGGCAAGAGAAGCAACACTTGATACACCAACTATTATTATTGTAATGGGAGATACTATTCCGGCTTCAACCGCAGCTTGACCTAATACCAGACCTCCAACAATTGAAATAGAACTACCTCCTTTACCAGGAAAACGCATATCTCCCTCTCTTAGAATCTGAAACATAAAACTCATTACAAGTATTTCAAATACAGTTGGAAAAGGAACACCATCTCTTTGAATTGAAAAATTTATTAAAAGACCACTTGGAATGGATTCTAAATTATATGCCATAAGTGATATGTATAAAGCAGGAGTTAAAATAGCAAGCATCATTGCAATTATTCTAATTATTCTGGTACCAAATACATTTAACCCTTTTTCATAATAATCATCTGGGTTTTTAAAAAAGTCAATAAACGTACAAGGTAATATTATTACTTGATTTGAGTTTTCGACCATAAGAACTACTCTTCCTTGCAGAAGCATTTGACACGCAAAGTCTGGTCTTTCGGTTGTTAAATTAGTTGGAAATATGGCTCTGTTTGGATTACTTATTGCATCAAGAATATAATTAGCACTGCCAACATATTCTATATCTATTTTTTTTATTTTTTCGGTAATATCATTAACGAGCTTTAGATTACAGACACCATTAATATAAAAAAGAGCAACTTTAGTTTTACTTTTACTTCCTACAATACATTCGTTAAACCATAGATTTTCACTTTTAATTCGTTTTCTTAAAAGACCAGTATTAGTTTCATAATTTTCAGTAAAAGAATCACTAGGACCTTTTAGACTTTGTTCGTTTTCACTTCTTTGTATAGGACTATTTAATTTTGCTTTATTTTCAAATACTATGATTTTATTTGTGTTATCAAAAATAACTAAAGTGAATCCATTAAAAAGATAATATAAGGCATCTTCCATGGTTGTTATTTCTTTTATACTATTATTTGGAATGTAGTTTTTTATATATAAAAATAAGTCTTTTGTTTTTAAATTATTTTTTTCTTCATCCATCCTTCTTAAGATAAAATCGTTTATGTCTGTTGCAGAACTAACGGTGTTTGCGTATGCGAAAGTTATTATTTTATTATCAATTGGAAAATCTTTATATGATACATCGGATGCATTTCCGGTTTTTCTTTTTATTTCTTCTATTATTTTTTTTCTGTCTTTTCCTATTGTCATATTATCCCTCTTTTTTTAATAGTATTAACCATAAATGGTAAAAAAATTACAAAAAAAGGAGATTACACGGTTTTCCATGCAATCTCAAAAAGAATAAAAAGGGGTTGGCTAGTTGTGATACTAGCGCCAGCTGATATTTTTCTTCAGCTGGTGCCATTTATACTAACCAAAAAGAGGTTAAAAGTCAACCTTTTTTTTATAATTTTTTTAAAAAGTTTTACTAAAGTTTATTACTGTAATTGATTTGCAAACAATCGTTTGTTATAATTAATTTATAAATGAAAAGAAGGTAATATTTATGACTTTAGAAAACTTACCAGGTATAGGAATAAAAAGTGCTAAACTTTTAAATAATTTAGGTATATATAGTGTGGATGATTTAATAAGAAATTATCCATATCGTTTTGACGTACTTGCAAGAAGAAACATAGATGATGCTAAGTTCTATGATAATTTTGTAAGTGATGGTATTGTAGAATCAAGCCCGGTAGTAACCTTTTTTAAAGGAAGAATGAATAGGTTGACATTTAGATGTAACGTTCAAAATAAAATAATTAAGGTTACGATTTTTAACCGTGCCTTCATGAAGAATAACATTAAACCGGGAAATGTTGTTACGTTAATAGGAAAATATAATCCTAAAACTGATACATTAACAGCAAGTAATATTTTGTTAAAAGCATTACCAAACGGAGTAGAGATAATCCCTATTTATCATTTGTGCAAAGGAATAACTTCTAAACAGATGAAAAACTTTATTAATAGTGCGATAAGTGTAAGTGGAGTTTCAAATAATATACCTTCAGTATTAAAAGATAAGTATGGATTCATGGATGAAGAAGAAGCTATAAAAAAAGTTCATAATCCTACTGACGAAAAAGAACTAAAAAGGGCTTTAAAAACACTAAAATATGAAGAGCTATTTACTTACATGAAAAAGGTAAGAGAGCTTAAGAAGAAAAGTGAAGAGCATAATGATTTATTTATTAAGAATGTTGATGAAAATATAATTAATGATTTTATTAGTAAGCTTCCGTTTGAATTAACAAGTGATCAGAAGAAAGTTATAATAGAAATGATAAGAGATTTAAAAAGTGATGTTAAAATGAACAGGTTACTTCAAGGTGATGTTGGATCTGGTAAAACGATAGTAGCATTTGTTTTAGCATATGCTTGTTATACCGCAGGATACCAAAGTGCACTTATGGTTCCTACTGAAATACTTGCAATTCAGCATTTTGAAAACGCTAGTAAATTATTTAAGAATACTAACTTTAAAATAGGTCTTTTAACTGGTAAGATGACTGCTAAAGAAAAAAAAGAAGTATATAAAAGGTTAGAAAAAAAAGAGATAGATTTACTTGTTGGGACTCATGCTTTAATAAGTGATAAGGTAATTTGGAATAATTTAGGTCTTGTTATAACTGATGAGCAGCATAGGTTTGGTGTTAATCAAAGACTAGCATTAAAAAATAAGGCAGATGCACCAGACGTTTTAATGATGAGTGCAACTCCAATACCTAGAACGTATGCTTTAACTATTTATGGTGATACTGATGTATCTAGTATAAAAACGATGCCAAAAGGAAGACTTCCTGTTATTACTAGCGTAAAGAAAACTGATGAATTAAAAGAAGTATTAGAAGGAATATATGGTGCCATAAAAAATGGTAATCAAGCATATGTTATAGCGCCAATGATTGAAGAAAACGAAGAAACCGATTACACTAATGTTAATGATTTAAAACATAAGTTTGAACTTGCTTTTAAAAATTATACCGTGGAAATATTGCATGGTAAGATGACTAACGAAGAAAAAGATAAGGTAATGAATGATTATCTTGAAAATAAAATAAACATTCTTATATCTACTACTGTAGTAGAAGTAGGAGTAGACGTTAAAAACGCAACAGTTATGGTTATCTTTAATGCTGATAGATTTGGACTTTCTACCTTACACCAGCTAAGAGGAAGAGTTGGTAGAAATGACTTACAATCTTATTGTTATTTAATTAGTGATAAAGATAAAGAAAGGTTGAAAATAATGGAAGAAACATCAGATGGTTATAAGATAAGTGAAGCTGATTTTAAATTAAGGGGGCAAGGGGACTTATTTGGAAATCGTCAAAGTGGTGCTTTATCATTTAAGTTATCAGATGTAAGACGTGATTATGACTTACTTGTTAAAGTAAGAGATGATGTAGATTGGTATTTTAAAAAGAGTTCCAATAATGTATAATAATATATAAAAAATGTGAGATTTTTGGTATGGATAAAAGAATTTCGGTTGGAGCTGCAGCTAATTATATTGTATCTTTATATGAAAAATTAGATAATGAATATAAGGCTACGCCAATTTCTGTAGAAAAGTTAGTATTTATTGCTAACTTAAGATATTTTTACAAAACAGGTTATTGTTTTTTGCCTGTCGATACACAATATATTAGTTATCCGCTTGGAATTGTTGGCATAAGAGATACAATTACCGAATTTATATCTATTGGTGATACGGTTAATAAATATAACTATTTATTAAAAGAAAAGTATAAATTAATGTTTGAGAATACAGAACCTAAAAATTTTAAAGTTAAGGAATATTTATCAGAAATAAAAAGTATTGATTCATCAATTAAAGATGTTTTATTAGAAACGTTTATTGCGTTTGGTTCATTTAATGGTGGTGCACTTTTAGATATGTATTTAGAAATAAAAAAAACTTCAAAATTTAAAGATAAAGAAAAAGGATTTATATTAAATGAACCTGATTTAAAAAATCTTCTTCCTACAAAGATTATAGAAAATGATTTGTATCAATATATAACTGGATCGAATTTTGTTATAGTAACAACATTAAGAAAAGAAACCGCTGATTTTATAGAAAGTGTTTTGCAAATGCCTTTAGAACAATTTGATTTATTAAAGTATAGTGAAAAAAAAGAGGTAATTAATAACCTTAATTATACAAAAAATAAAAAATAAATAATCCTTACCTTGCGTTAACTGATCTTGGAGAAGCATCAGCGATAGAAATACATAAAAGTAATGAAACCACAAGTATGAATGATTTAAAAAAATATTCAGATATAGGTGGTATTATGAAAAAAGCTTAGGATGAGTTAGAAGATAATATTATTTCAACGCAAAATTATGTTGTTCTAACTGATAAAAGTATGATAAATTAATAATAACATAAAAATAGTTTGACAAGTATTTATTTTTTTGTTATTATCTATAGATATCAGTGAGTTTGAGTAAAGATTTATATCTTAGCCTCAAAGGGTATTTACCTACACGTACTAAAAGCACGGAGTCACTAAATTAGTGATTTTCCGTGTTTTTATATTTAAAAAAGAAGGTGTAAAAATGAAATATGAATTAAGAAACTATACTTATAATGATACTGATTTTATTTTAGAATTAAAGGAGTACGGAATGAAATGGTACATAGAAAAAATATATGGTTGGGATAAGGATGTACAAAAAGAAAAAACTGTTCATGAATTAGATAGGCACATTAATGATATGAAGGTAATAGTGGTTGATAATAAAGATATTGGTATTACTACTTTTTATAAAGAA
>CANQAS010000044.1 GCA_947589535.1 uncultured Bacilli bacterium
TAGATAGGCACATTAATGATATGAAGGTAATAGTGGTTGATAATAAAGATATTGGTATTACTACTTTTTATAAAGAAAATGATGCTTATGTTGTAGGATTAACATTAATACATCCTGATTACCAAAGTAAGGGCATTGCAACTAAACTTTTAAGTGGTTATATTAAAAAAGCAAAAGATGAAAATAAAAGAATTATTACAAAAGCATTTAAAGAAAATAGAGCGTGTGATTTATATGAAAGATTAGGCTTTAATGTAGAAAAAGAAGATAATACACATAAATATTTTGTAATATAAATTATTGATAAAAAGTAAGGAAGTGATAAAATGAGTAATATAATAGAAATAAAAAAGATATCTAAAATTTTTAAGATAAAAGAAAAAGAAAAGGGGCTTATTGGCAGTTTAAAATCCATTATTAAGCCAAAGTATAAAATTAAAAAAGCAGTTAATAATTTATCTTTAACGGTTGAAAAAGGTGAAATAATAGCATTTATTGGCCCTAATGGTGCAGGTAAATCAACAACTATTAAGATGCTTACAGGAATACTTTGTCCAACTAAAGGAGAAGCTGTTGTTGCGGGTATTAATCCGGCTAAACAAAGAAAAAAATTAGCATATAAAATAGGAACGGTGTTTGGACAAAAAGAACAGTTATGGACGCATTTAACACCATATGATAATTTTAAATTCTTTGGTGCAATATATGATTTAAAAAATTATGAGATAGAAAAGAGAATTAAAGAGTTAAATGATACTTTAGAATTAGAAGAATTTATTAATACTCCAGTCAGAAATTTATCTTTAGGGCAAAGAATTCGTTGTGAAATAGCTGCCAGCTTGATACATAAACCAGAAATATTATTCTTAGATGAACCAACTATAGGTCTTGATCCAGTTGTTAAAGAAAACATAAGGGTGTTAATAAAACGAATGAATAAAGAGTTTGGTACAACTATATTTTTAACAAGCCACGACGTAGGGGATATAGAAAAACTATGTAAAAGGGTGGTTATTATAAATGATGGTAAGGTAGTACTTGATGATTCTATGGAAAATTTAAAATATCACTATTTAAATAATAAGATTATTGAAGTTAAAATGAAAGAAAAAGTGAACTTAAGTGATGAAGATGGAATTACCATATTAAAGGATAAAGGTTATAATTTAAAACTATCAATAGATGTTGCTAAAAAATCAGTTGCAGACGTTATTAAATTACTTAATACCGATAAGATTATAGACATTAATATATCTAATGAACCACTAGAAAACATTATTTCAAATATATATAAAGGAAATAAAAAATAATGAGAAAGTATTTGTATATATTTAAATCTAAGGTAATGAGTAACTTACAATATGTATTTGATTTAGCTGGTGGAATGATTGGATACTTTCTTCATATATTCGTATTTGTATATTTATACAGATATTTATATATGGGAGAAAAAGATATAATAAATGGTTATTCTTTAAATCAAATGATTTGGTATGTAATTATAACTGAACTTATTTGGTGTATACTTGGTGGTAGAAAATTATGTTATAAGATAAGTAAAGATGTAAAAGATGGCAATATTTCTTATAATATTAATAAACCATATAGTTATATTGGTTATGTGTTTTTCGAACATTTAGGAGATATTTTTATTAAAGGAATAATATTTACTATATTTGGAATGATAATAGGATTTTTGTTTATTGGGAGTTTCCCAAACCATTCAATATTAAGTATTATTGTGGTTATTATTTCTTGCATATTAGCAATGTTTATAAGTATATTATTAATTATGATAATAGGATTATTTGCGTTTTATATAGAAGATTCTAATCCATTTTATTGGCTTTATAGTAAAGTAATTTTAGTTTTGGGGACCTTGTTACCAATAGAGTATTTTCCAACCGTTGTTCAAGGTATTTTAAAGTATTTACCATCCTATGTTGTTGCATATGGGCCAGCTAAATTATTTGTTAGTTTTTCAGTTAATAATACTATAAAAATATTAGTTGCGCAAGTAATATACTTATTTATTTCATATTTATTATGTGTATTAATTTATAAGAAAGGAGTGAAGAAGTTAAATGTTAACGGAGGTTAGAAGTCAAATAAAAGTAACTATGCTATCTATTAAATATGCCATAATGAGAGAATTGTTAAACAAGGTGACTTTTATAAGTAATATCATATTTATGATATTAAATAATGCCTCCTTTTTAATTCAATGGTTAGTTTTATATTCAATTAAAGATAATTTTGGTGGATATACGTTTAAACAGGTAATTCTTTTATGGGGTATGGCTGCTATTACATATGGTTTTTCACATTTCTTTTTTAAAAATGCATACCATTTATCAGATACAATTAATACTGGACGTTTAGATACCTTTTTAGTGCAACCTAAAAGTGTATATTTACAAGCTATAACAAGTGATGTTACAGTTTCTGCAATAGGTGATATTTTATATGGTTATATTATGATATTTGTAACAGGTTTTACTATTGAGAAATTTTTACTATTTACCTTCTTTGGAATATTAGGAGGTATTAGTTTAACTGCATTTATAATAATATTAGGAAGTTTAAGTTTTTGGTTTAGTAGAACCGATATAATAGTCGATACTGGTGAAAGTTTAGCAGTTAACTTTGCAACATATCCTGATGGAATATTTAAAGGTATAGTAAAATGGATACTTTACATAGCACTACCTGTTGGTATTGTTAACTATATTCCAATATCTATAATTTCTAAATTCAATATTAAATTACTTTTACTTTGTTCTATTTATTGTATATTAATAGTTTTACTATCAATATTTATATTTAAAAAAGGTTTAAAAAGGTATTCATCAACTAACTTGATGAATGCTAGAGTATAGGAGAAATTGTTATGAAAGTATTTTTAACAAGTCATTTATTGAATTATAAAAAAGAAAAAAATAAATATATACCTACCAGGATAAATAATGATAATGGTATAGTAAATCAATTAAAGGATAATTTAGAGGGAAATAGGGGGATAGTATTTTTTGCATCATCTAAAAATAATTATGAAAAAACTGATTCGTACGCTAATATTTTATTTGAGTCTCTAAAGTTATCTGGTATTTCGTTTAATAATTACTACATTATAGATGGCAGATTTAAAGGTAGTGTAAAAAGTATAATAGATAAATGTGACATGGTGTATATTGCGGGTGGTGATACTTTAGAGGAAATAAAGTTCTTTAATGAGATAGGATTAAGAGATTTATTAAAAGATTATGATGGTGTTATCATGGGACAAAGTGCTGGGTCAATTAACTTAGCATATGATGTTTATAATAGCCCAGAATGTGAAGAAGACTTAGAAAAAAAATCAAAATGGCAAGGTTTATGTAAAACAAGAATTAGCATTGAACCTCATTTTGTTTATTCTGATGAAAACTTTAGTGATGGAGAAAAACTTCAAAGAAAAGAAGTTTTAAAAGAATCTTATAAAAGGGTATCATATGGATTATTAGATGGTAGTCATATATTTGATAATGGACAAAAACAAACATTATACGGAGAAGGTTATCAAATTGAAAATGGTAAGATTACTAAAGTTTGTGATAAAAAAGAGACTATAGAAATATAGTCTCTTTTATTAGTTATTACTTTGTAATTTTGATAACATGGTTTGTATTTTGCTTGCTTCTACATTATTTATTGTATACCAACCATATTTAGTCATTTCATCATATGTATCAGCTTGACTATCCATGATATTATCTAGACAACTTTTAAGTACTTTTCTAGAATCTTCGTTAGAACTTTCAAGGGTGCCATGAACGTATACTTCAACGGTACTTTTTAATATAAGTAAGTAGTTTTCCATTATTAGTTTATCATTCATTTGTTTTTTCCTCCAATAAGTTCATTAATGATTGTTTCATATCGTTGTGTTTAGATAACTCATCGTTCATGAAATTTTTTAAGTTATCATCTTCTAAATTTTCAATTCCAGCTTCTATTATTTTAATCATGTTGCTTTCATGCCCTATGGCATCTTCAAAGTAAAGTAACTCTTTTTGTGTCATTTTTTCATCCTCCTAACATTATTATGGTTCATATTATAAAAAATAAACGTTTTATGATGATTTTCTTGATTTATTTACAATAAGATGGCGGATTTTAAAATGGTTGATGAGGATATAGATGAATATTATAAATTTTTTGATTATAGTGGTCCTGTACTTACTGTTGCATCATCTGGTGAAATTAAAGAAATTTTAAATAGCATAAAAACGTTGCGTAGTTTAATGGAAGAATTATTGAGTAATAATGAAAAGTATAAGGAAATAGCAAAAAAGCTTGCTCCTCATAATGATATATTTTTCATTGGAAGAAAAGTTGATTATGCTTTAGCTCAAGAGGAATCTTTAAATTTAAAGGAAATATCTTAATGCTCATAGTGATGCTTATGCTGCGGGAGAATTAAAGCATGGTACGATATCTTTAATTGAACCTGGTACGCCAGTAATTGCAATCGTTACGGATGATTTTATCGCTCCTAAAACGGTAAGTAACATAAATGAGGTAAAGTCACGTGGAGCTAACGTTTTATACATAACCAATAAAACTGATGATTTAAAGGATGGTTTATATGATGAAAGGTTTGTAATTCCACGTACTCATAAATTATTCAGTCCACTTCTTACCATAATCCCACTTCAAATGATTGCTTATGAAGTTGCTAAAATAAAAGGATGTAACATAGATAAGCCAAAAAACCTAGCTAAGTCAGTAACAGTAGAGTAGAAATAATTAAAATCTATTAAAAATTATTGACAAGCATTAAAAAAATTTATATTATTATAATAGCGTGAGAATATCACGCAAGGTACTTCTACAATATAGTTGGAGGTACAACCAAAACCCCCTTGGAGCCTTATGGCTCCTCTTTTTTTATATGTTTAAGAATGTTATAATATAGATATAAAAGGAGAATTTTATGATAGAATTAGAAGATTTTGAAAAAGTAGATATAAGAGTAGGAACTATAATAGAAGCAAGTATAAATAAAGGTGCTAGAAAGCCTGCGTATAAATTAACCATAGATTTTGGAAGTGACATAGGCTTAAAAAAGTCTTCTGCACAAATAACCAATTTATATACTCCAAAAGATTTAATAGGTAAAAAGATTGTTGCGGTAATAAACTTTAAACCAATTAGAATATCTGAAGTAAAAAGTGAAGTAAGATTACTTGGAGCTGATACTACTGGTGGGGTTTGCTTACTTACTTTTGATAAAGAAGTTCAAAACGGAATGAGAATATATTAATTATTAGAAAGTTGGTAGAAAATGGAAAAATATAAGGATATAGAAAGAAGTATTATTAAAAGATTTAGAAAAGAAATTTGGCGTAATTTTATTTGCGCTGTTAGTGATTATGAGCTAATTGATGAAGGCGACAAAATAATGGTGTGCATAAGTGGCGGAAAAGATTCTTTCTTGCTAGCTAAATGTATCCAAGAATTACAAAGACATGGTAAAAAGAATTTTGAAGCAAGATACGTTGTAATGGACCCTGGATATAATGATTATAACCGTGATATGATATTGGATAACGCTAAGATATTAAACATACCAATTGAAATGTTTGAAAGTGATATTTTTGATGTTGTCGCAAATATTGATAAAAGCCCATGTTACTTGTGTGCTAGAATGAGAAGAGGGCATTTATATAGTAAGGCAAAAGAACTAGGTTGTAATAAAATTGCTTTAGGGCATCACTTTGATGATGTTATTGAAACTACTTTACTTTCTATGTTTTATGGATCTGAAATTAAAACGATGATGCCAAAATTACATAGTGATAACTTTAAGGGTATTGAACTTATTAGACCACTTTATTTAGTTAAAGAAGAAGATGTTATTGCATGGTGCAAATTTAATGACTTAACTTTTATTAACTGTGCGTGCAGGTTTACCGAAGAATGTTCCTTAAATAATGATGGAACAAGTAAAAGAAAAGAAATAAAAGAACTTATCAAATCTTTGAAAAAAATTAATAAAAACGTGGATTACAATATTTTTAAATCACTGGATAACGTTAATTTAAACTGTGTTTTGGGCGTAAAAGAAAATGGTAATTATAAAAGTTTCTTAAGTGATTATAAAAATAAAGGTAATAAAGATGAGGTTTAGTGCAGAAGAAGATATTAAAAAATTTAAAATAAAGTGAGTAAATGTTTTGTTTACTCTTTTTTTACGTAAAAACCTTGACTTAGATCCAACTCTAAGTTATAAAATATAAGTGTAAGCTAATTAGTAAGATTACAATAAGAAAAGAGGATAAATATTGAATCATCTCAATATATTCTTTAGAAAGGAACGATAATATGGAAAAATCAAAGGTTTATTTTACAAAGGAAATTACTCCAGAAAGTTTAGTTAAAATTTATAAAAAGTTAGGAGTAAATTTAAAAGGTAATGTTGCGGTTAAGTTACATTCTGGTGAACAAGGAAATCAAAATTATGTAAAGCCAGAGTTTGTTAAACAAATAATTGATTATGTAGGCGGTACTGTAGTTGAGTGTAATACAGCATACGAAGGAGCTAGAAACTCAACGTATAAGCATAAAAAATTAATGAGTGATCATCAATGGACAAAGTATTTCAACGTAGATATTATGGACGCTGAAGCTCCAGACCTAATTCTTGATATTCCAAATGGTAAAGTAATTAAGAAAAACTATGTTGGTAAGAACTTGAAAAATTATGATTCAATGTTAGTTTTATCACACTTTAAGGGGCATCCAATGGGTGGATATGGAGGAGCATTAAAACAATTATCAATTGGGGTTTCATCAAGTGCAGGAAAAACTTATATTCATAGTGCAGGAAAAGAAACAGATCAAACGAAATTATGGGATAATATACCAGAACAAGATAAGTTTTTAGAGTCAATGGCTGATGCTGCATCATCAGTTGTAAATTATTTTAAAGATAATATTTGTTATATAAACATTATGTGTAATTTATCAGTGGATTGTGATTGCTGTGCTGTTGCAGAAGATCCATGTATGAACGATATTGGAGTTTTAGCAAGTTTAGATCCTATTGCGATAGATCAAGCATGTATAGATTTAGTTTATAATTCAACTGATAAGGGAAAAGATCATTTAATTGAAAGAATAGAAAGTAGAAATGGTGTTCATACCATTGAATCTGCTAGCAAACTTGGTTTTGGCTCTAGAGATTATGAACTTATAAATATTGATGAAAATTAGTTAAAGAAGATTAATTAGAGTTAAATAAACAGCAGCTATAGATAGCCTGGGGACTTTATATGATATATTGTTTGGAGAAGTATGGAGTAGGCAAGATAAATTATCTTTAAGTGATAGGTCTTTAATAACTGTTATAGCACTTATGGCTAAGGGTATTTTAGATAATAGTTTAAAATATCATATTATGAATGCAAAGAAAAATAGTATTACTAAAGAAGAATTCGTTGAAACTATAACACATGTTGCTTTTTATGCAGGATGACCTAACACTTGGACAATATTTAATATGGCTAAAGAAATATATGAGGAAGAATAAAGGTAGGAAAGTAAAATGAAGATATATGTATCGGGTTCTATTTATGGAGGAACCGATAAAATAGAAACATATAAAAAATTAATTCCAGCATTAGAAAAATATGGAGAAGTGTTAGATAAGCAAATAGCTGATGAAAATACTATTGCTAAAGAAGCTTATCAAAAAGATGAAGATATATATGAAGATTTGGAAAAAAAGATTAACATTGCAGACATAATTTTTGCAGAGGTATCAATACCATCTCTTGGAGTGGGATATGAATTGGGATTTGCTGATAAATTAGGAAAAAACATAATAGCAATATATGATAAAACTTATGTTGAAAAAATATCTACCATGATAAGAGGAAATAAAAGAATAAAATTAATTTCATATACTGATATATCAGAAATAATAGATAATTTAGATAAAATTTTATATGCAAGAAATGAAAAAAGTGAATAAAGAATAATTTTTGATATTAAAGAAAAGACATATAGTAATTTAATTATAGCAACTCAAATGAATGTAAATTACAGATAGAAAATTCTAGAAATATTTCGTAAAAAGAGAGGTTATTTCAATGAATAAATTAATAGTATATTTTTCTTACACAAATCACACTAAACAGATAGCAAAAAAAATAAAAGAAAATTTAAATTGTGATATTTTGGAGATAAAAACAGTTATTCCGTATTCAAGCGATTACCAAGCTGTAGTTGATGATGAACATAATAGTGAATCAAGTAATTATTTGCCTGAGATAGAAAATATTGATATAGATTTAAGTAAATATGATGAAATTATAATTGGAACTCCAGTTTGGTGGTATAGACCAGCTCCAGCAATA
This sequence comes from uncultured Bacilli bacterium, assembly GCA_947589535.1. Lineage (GTDB taxonomy): Bacteria > Bacillota_I > Bacilli_A > RF39 > UBA660 > Aphodocola. The sequence goes on from CANQAS010000044.1 coordinate 8,403, forward strand.
AGGACATTTCTTACTCAAAATAATTTATCTGATAAAACCATTATTCCGTTTGCTACCAATGCAGGATGGCTTGGAAGAACCTTTACAGAAATAAAAAAACTATGTCCTAATTCTAAAGTAGAAAAAGAAATGAATATTGTATTTGGTATGGATTATAATGATATGAAACCGGTTACTTTGGAAAACGAAATAATTGATTGGATAAGTAAACTATAATTAATAAAGCAAGTTCTTTTTAAGACTTGCTTTTTTATTATTATATAATGCTTTTAAATTTGACGTTAAGATGAGATATTTATAGTGTATATTATTAGTAAATGATTTACATGTGAATTTTATTTGTTGTTTTATATATAATTTTAACAGTTGTATTTACTTAATTTTACAAAATTGTTTTAAATACTTCCAAAAGTGCTGGAACAATGATTGTAGTCCAATTAAGAGCTTATCAAATAGGTGAAGCTACCTCGGTAGCTCCGTTATGTACCTTGACTGTAATAGGAAATGTAGTAGTTGGATATTTATTTTTAAAAGAACATAATAACCTAGCTAAAAAATTAATTGCTGCTATTCTTATTATAATTAGTATTATCTTGATAAAAGGATAAAAAATAAACATAATGCAGATAAAATATCCAAAAATATTAAAATATATAAGACTATAGAAAAATATTTATAAAATATACCTTATTTTATAAGAAATTACGAATACTATTGTACTTGCAAAACTTACAAAAATATTTTATAATTATAAATATAGAATAAGGAGGGCCACTATGAAAGA
>CANQAS010000045.1 GCA_947589535.1 uncultured Bacilli bacterium
TACTCTTTAGTATAATTTACAAGCATTTCATAAAATTCAGTAGCTTTAATTCTAGATAAATAGTTTTTTGATATATTCAAAAGTTTTTCAATATCAAATAATCCACCTGATTTACTAGTCTTATTAAAATCATATTTAAAATCATCTAGTGTCTTATCTTTATTAGCATCCCACCATTGTTCAAAGTTAGTGTTTGCAAGTGTCATTAAGTATAATTCAACCGCTTTAACAGGGATTCCTTTTTCCCTATAATAACTCATTTGTGCTTCTGGATCTTTTCTTTTGGATAACTTTCTTTTAACCCCATTATCTTCCTTTAATATTGGAGATATATGAGCATACTTAGGTGGTTTAAGACCAAACACTTCAAATAATTGAACGTGTGTTGGAACTGATGATAACCATTCATCACCTCTTATAATATGAGTTGTACGCATTAAATAATCATCTACTAAGTGTGCAAAATGATAAGTAGGAAGCCCATCTTGTTTCATAATAACAATATCCATATCATTTTCTGGAAAAGATATCTTGCCTTTTATTAAATCATTTATTACTATCTTCTTATTGAAATCACCAGGAGATTTTAATCTTAATATAAATTGCTCACCATTTTTAATCTTTTTAATTGCATCACTAACAGGTATTTTTCTACATTTTGCATATCTTCCATAATAACCAATTCTATCTTTTCTCTTTTCTTGAGCTTTAGTCATTTCTTCTTTTTCTTCCTTAGTACAAAAACATGGATATGCCAATCCTTGCTCTAAGAAATGTTTCATAAAGGTTTGATATATTTCTTTTCTTTCACTTTGTATATAAGGCCCATAATTACCAATTTCTTTATCACCAGAAATTACACCTTCATCAGGATTTATCTCAAAGTATCTTAAATCAGTAGTTATAACATCAACGGCATCTTCTATCAATCTTTCTTGATCAGTATCTTCTATTCTTATATAGAATACACCATTAGTATCCTTTGCTACCTTTTTTGCAACAAAAGCTTGAAATAAAGTCCCCATATGTGTGTATCCTGTAGGGCTTGGCGCCGCACGTGTTACAACCGCATCATCCGGTAAGTCTCTTTTTGGATACATCGCGTCATAATCTTTTATTGTCTTGGTAATATTTGGAAATATTAAATCTGCTAAATCTTTATTAGTCATATAATCAAGTCCCTTCGTAATTTAAATTATACCAAAATATTAAATTAAAGTTAAGTATTATCTATAAATTATATATATAGTATATAAAACATACATACCAATCATAATTATTGCTTTTTTATTTCCAATTCTGGAATTCTTAATTGAGAATAAATAAACCATCAATCCACATATAATCATAAATACAATATCAATTAAAGACTCAATCGAAACTATTATTTGTTTTATTGAACCAGACATTCCTAATATAAAACATATGTTAAATATATTAGAACCTATTACATTACCTATTGCTATATCTGTTTCACCTTTTTTAGCGGCCACAATACTTGTTACTAGTTCAGGTAAAGATGTACCTAGAGCAACAATTGTTAGTGCTACTAATTTTTCACTAATACCAAACGATAAAGCAATTTTTGTTGCACTATCAACAACTAAGTTACCTCCTAATATGATTCCTGCAATACCAAATATTATGTATATAATATCTTTAATAGAAAATTTTCTTTCTTCTTTAATCTTTAAATCTCTTTTATTAATATTTATAATAAGAGAATATAAATACACTGATAAAAAACATAATAAAACTAAGCCATCACTTCTTGATAACACACCAAGTTTTGCCCCGTAAAAAAATGGCCCAGCAACCATTACAAATAAAACCAAATATGATAATAAACAAAACAAGAAGTCCTTTGATATTATTTGTTTTTTTGCTTTTAATGGATTAAATAAAGCACTTACTCCAAGTACCAATAATGTGTTACAAATATTAGATCCTACAACGTTACCAAGCGCCATATCATTTTGTCCTTTTATTGATGAAGTTATTGACACAGCTGCTTCTGGTGCACTCGTTCCAAATGCTACAATGGTAAGACCAATAATAAGCGTTGGTACTCCTAATACCTTCGCTAAGTTTGATGATCCATCTACAAAGACATCAGCACACTTAACAAGTAAAACAAAACCGATAATAAGTAAAATATAACTCATGAAAATCCTCCTAATAAAAATTAGACACTATAAAAAGTGTCTAAAAGTTTCGTATATAACCAGAAGTTATTTAAATATACGAATATAATAACCATCTTAACGCATGTTACCATACTAATGTAGTATGTAACTACTTCCTTTTTGACTATATAAGTCTAACATATTATTTTAACTAGTTCAAGTAATTTATTTTCTCTTTTATTAAATTAAATTTAAAAAAATGCTTAATAGCATTTAATTTTAAAATGGTGACCCGTACGAGATTTGAACTCGTGAATGTCGCCTTGAGAGGGCGATGTGTTAAACCCCTTCACCAACGGGCCAAATGTAATTTTTTTTGGTTGCCCTGACTGGATTCGAACCAGTGCATGTCGGGGTCAGAGTCCGATGCCTTACCACTTGGCTACAGGGCAATTTACAAAAAATATTATAATACTTTTTTTATTAATTAACAATATAAAAAGAAGATAAATAGATAAATTTTATCTTCCGTGTTTTTATTTTTAACGCTCATAATACTTAATACATTAAACTATATTGATAATACTTGACCTGCATATATTTTATTTGGATTACTTCCTATAACAGCTTTGTTCTTTTTATATAGATTTTGCCAAGTTGTTCCATACTTATTTGCTATACCACTTAATGTATCACCTTTTTTTACTACGTAAGTAGAAGGACTAATAGAAGCATTTCCAGGAATCTTTATTATTTGACCTGTATATATTTTATTTGGATTACTTATGTTATTATAACTAGCAAGTTTTTGATATGTAGTTCCATATTTACTTGCTATACCACTTAACGTATCATTCTTTTTTACAACATAATTTATTTCACTACTAGGTTTATTTTCATCGCTAGGCTCTTCTTGTTTGCTAACATCATAATTATTTAAACCTTTTTCTTTTATTATAGTTGGATAATCTTTATATGCAACATCTAAATCAACATTACCATTTATTCCTGGAATACTTCCTTTATCAGAATATTGCCACATACCAAATGGTTTATTATAAGTAGGTTTACTACTCCACTGTGCTAACCACTTATCATAATTATTTAATGAGCTGCTATTTAACTTATTATTAAAAAAGTATAAGTTAGCATATATCATTACATAATAACCCGAATCTTGTACCATCTTGCAAAAAGTATTTGCTATGTTAACTAAAGTATCGCCTCTTAAATCAGCAGTCCTATCAGACGATTCTATATCTATTACAACTGGATATGTAGGTTTATAATTTTTTATTAAATTAATAAAACCTTCTGCTTCTTTTTTAGCATCATCAACACTTGTTGCATATGAAAAATGATATAATCCATAAGGTACACCAATTCGTTCTAATCCAGCAATGTTTTGTTTATAATTTCTATCTTCATAAAATGCTCCATAGCTAGTTCTTACCATGGCAAAATCAATATTTCCTTTTAGTTTATCAAAGTCTATGTTACCTTGATGATGGCTAATATCAATACCTTTTTTTTCCATCTAACCAATTCCCCCTATTCATAATATTAGATGTAAAAGAAAAATTCTTGAATAATTATTAAGCCAAAGAAAAAACGCTTTAATAAGCATTTTTTTTCTATTCTTAACCCAACATTTCTTATAGTATTTATATCTAAAGTAGATAAGAAAAATCCAGCATATTAAACAATTACTCCAAAGTATTAATTAATAGTATCTGCAACTTTTAAATATACGGGTTAAAATAATCATTAATATTCTTATTAATTATTGACTTTTTGATGAACAACTGGACTATCCATGGTAAGTGGTACAAAAGTATAACCATTTGCAAGTCCATATTCTATTATTCTTTCTACCGAATCTACGGTATAGGACTTTATGTCGTGCATTAAAACAACGTTAGGTTCATTTTCTTTTATCATACTAGTTACATTTTCAACTATTTTATTTGGATCTTTAGTATTACCAGCATCTCCCGACATTATCGTCCAATCAAAATATCTAAATCCTATTTCTTCTACTTTTTTAGTTAAATCGGTCATTATATTAGTTCTATACTTTCTACTTATTGTGTTACTGCTACCTCCTGGAAATCTAATTATTGTTGACTCGATACCAGTGTAATCTTTTACCTTATTTTGTATTTTAAGTAAATCTTCCATATAAGCATCTATACTTGTATATATTAGACCATAATTATGTGTATAACTATGAAGTCCTACTGTATGTCCTTCATCAGCTTCTCTTTTCAATAAATCATTATAATTATTATTATAGCCAGTTACAAAAAACGTTACTTTAACATTATATTTTTTTAATATATCAAGTAATCTTGCGGTATGAGCTCCTGGACCATCATCAAAAGTTAAATATATTGTTTTACTAGATAACTCTCCAGGTTTATAATTATTTTTAGGGAATACTTTAACTATTCTATTTACCTTTGTTTCATTTCCGTATTCATCACTTACAGAATATACAAGCTCGTAAGTACCTTTTTTAGAAGTATCAACACTTCCTGTTACCTTAACACTTTCCGTTACGTTTCCATCGCAATCATCAATTGCAACATAGCCAGGTTCTTTATATGTAGAACCTACTGTTAAGTATATAATATTTTCTTCATTTAAAATAATGGTTGGTCCTTTATTATCCATAATATTAACATCGAACTCTTTTCTAGTGGTGTTACCAGATGAATCTGATACCTTATATATTATTTTATTATCATTTATTTTATACTTAACTTTATCCGATATATCACCATCATAATTATCAGTTGCGGTTATTTTAACATTTTCTGTTTTTCCGTTTGGGCAAACATTTGCAAAGGAACCTTCTACTATTAATTCTGGTTTTTTCGTATCGACTACTTTTACTTTCTTACTCTTAAACAAGTGAGCATTTTTGTAATCAGCTATGTATGTTAGCGTATAAGTACCTAATTTTTTTGTATTAACACTACCTTTTATTTTATAATTTATCTTCTTACAATTAAACTTAGTTCCATAACACACTTCTATTTTCTTATTTTTATAATTTTTAAATACCTCTATCTTTTGGTAATCTTCAAAATCTTTTACATATATATTACTCGCATAATAATTAACATAAAATAAAGAAAATAATAAAGAAAAAGAAATTAATAGTATTAATATAAATCCTTTGTTTTTCATACTTACACCTTCTTAAATTATTATAGCACTTGTTCTATTATTTGTCGTTGTTTAAAAGCATACTAACTGCTTTCATTACTGCTATTTTTCCGTAAGAGTAAGTTAAACTACCTTGTTGATACGCAATAAAAGGTTTCCTAACAGGACCATCACAAGAAAGCTCAATTGAAGATCCCTGAGTAAAAGCTCCCGCTGCCATAACTACTTTGTCATCATATCCTGGCATATCCCATGGTAGTGGCTTTGAAAATGAGTCGATAGGCGATGCACCCTGAATACCACCACAATATTCTACTAAGTCATATTCATTTCCAAATATAATATTTTGAACAATATCCGCTCTTTCTTCATTATATTTAGGTTCTACCTTATAACCTAAGTCTTCTAATACTTTACTAGTTAAAACTGCCGTTTTTAAAGCCGATGCAATAACACTAGGAGCCATAAATATACCTTGCAAGATTTGTTTGTTAATACCAAGTGTTGGTCCTACTTCTCTTCCTTCTCCTGGTAAAGTAAGTCTTTCACCCGCTAAATCAACTAATTCTTTTTTCCCTGCTATATATGCTCCATTAGGAGCAATACCTCCCCCTAGGTTTTTAATTAAAGAACCAACTATTACATCTGCTCCTACCTCACATGGAGATAATGTATTTACAAACTCACAATAACAATTATCAACCATTACTATTACGTCTTTATCTATACTTCTTATTTCTTTAATTACTTTTTCTACCTTATCAATCGTAATACTTTTTCTTGTAGAATACCCTTTACTTCTTTGAATTTCGATTAATTTAACTTTATTACTTTTTAAATAATTTTTTATTCGTTCATAATCAAAATCATCATTAATAAGTTCTATTTGATCATACTTAATTCCAAAAGATTTTAAAGAGCTTTTATTTTCTTTTATACCAATTACTTCATGCAATGTATCATAAGGTGTTCCAGTAATACTAAGCATTGTATCACCTGGTCTTAAAAACGCAAATAAAGCTACACAAAGTGCATGCGAACCGGATATAAACTGTGATCTTACAAGTGCATCTTCCGCTCCTAAAACTTCTGCAAAAACTTTTTCTATTGCATCACGTCCCAAATCATCATATCCGTAACCAGTAGTACTATTGAAATGAGCTTCAGAAATATTGTTATTATTAAAAGCTGCAAGAACTTTTAAACTGTTTTCATCACATACTTCATCTATCTTTTTAAATTCTTCTTTTAATGTTTCTTCGGCATTTTTTACTATATCAATTACCTTTTTTGATATACCTAGTTTTTCGTACATAGCATCACCTTCTGTTTATTTTCTATTCTTATGTTAATTAAATTTCATTTTTAATATACTTCCACTTTTTATCTTATTATCATCTACATAGCTATATATTTTTTGAGATACTTCTTCTGGTTCAACCAAATGGGTTTGTCCAGTTCTTTTTAACTCATCTTGCAAATATTCTGGGAACATCTCTTTAACCGATTCCGTATTTACCCAAGGTAACATTACAGAAATAAACTTTATGTTTGGTATTGCTAAAGAAAATGTTTGGGCAAGAGAATTAATTGCAGCCTTAGAAGCACAATAATCTATACTCAACTCGTTATATGTATCTGTTGCGTCTAATGAAGAAATATTTATAACTAAACCATCTTCCATGTATTTTGAAACATACTTAGTAACCATAAAAGTACCTACTACATTTACCTCTAAAGTACGCATAAATCCTTCTTTAGTTTTATCCAAATACGTATCAGATTGCTCATGATTAGCGTTATTAACAAGAACATTTATCTTTCCAAACTTTTTCACCGTAGTATCAACCATGTTTATTACTTCCTCTTCCTTAGAAATATCAGCTTTAACCACTATCGCTTGAGTACCATATAACTTTTCCACAGTATTTTTTAAATCTAAGGCTTCATGTTCACTAGTTAGATAGTTTATTGCAACATTATATCCATGTTTTGCAAACTCTATTATTATAGCCTTTCCTATTCCTTTAGCTGAACCCGTAACTAATACTGTCTTATTCATAAAAATCATTCCTTTATAATTGATATCTTATTATTTTTTATATTAGAATATATATTATCAAACACTTCTTTTAAAGAATTTATCATTATATCATTATCAATAACAAATCCAACGTTTTCATTATCACTAAAAGAATCAATAAATAATTCTTTAGTACCATCAACTAATTCAAAAATTATAAATCCCTTTCCAATTTTTGCATAATCTTTTTTATTATATTTTTTTACCTCTTCTTCATCTATAATTCCTACAAAAGAAGGTTCAACTGAATTTTTAAGCGTATATTGTATTAAATCATTTTTTAATAATTCTTCTTTTTTATTAGCAGATGTCATTATTATCCTATAACATTCAACACCTCTTTGAACTGCATTAACATGTTCCTGTACATATTTTTCTTCATCTTCATTATGAATCCAACCGTAGTCAGGAGTAGTATCAAAACAGTATATTTTATCGCCTTTTTTTAAACTAGCCATTTTTTCATTTAACCAATCATAACCAGTTACTTTTCTTGTACTTTCTATCTCTTTTTTTAATAATACACTTACATTGCTATATCCGCCATCAATTGTTATATTCTCACCGTTTATAAAACTTGATTCTGAATTTGATAAAAAATAAACAACGTTTGCAACCTCATATGGTTGTGCAATTCTTTCAATAGGAGTCCATAAAGGAGATTCAAATTCTTGTTCTGGGGTATTCATATCAGTATTGATTGCACCTGGTGCGATTGAATTAACCCTTATGTGTCTTCTTCCATAATTAACGCTAAGACATTTCATCAAACTAACAGTCGCACTCTTACTAATACTATAAGACATACTTCCATAAGCTCCGCTATAAGCATCATTACTAGACATCAAAACTATATTTCCACCGTTTTTAACATAACTTTGTAGTCTTGTTGAAATTATTAATTGTGAATAAAAATTACAATTCATTACACTATTAAACTCATTCAAATCAAAGTTAATAAAATCATCGTTTTCTGAAAACGTACCAGCATTTAAAACTAAGGTATCAAATTCTATACCTGCTAATTCATCTACGAGAGCATTTATTTCATCTATTTTAGTTAAATCAAATGGTCCGACCTTTTTCATCTTTTCAGGTCCATATTCTTTAACTAATTCATTAATTTTATCTTCGCTAGAAAAATACGTACCATAAACAACATATCCTTCTTCCAAAAACTTTTCAGCAATCGCTCTTCCTATTCCTCTTGATGCTCCTGTTACTAATATTGTTTTTTTCATAACATTTCTCCTTTCCTATATTATATCAATAATATTTAAAAAAACATAACATTTTTCGAGTATGTTTTTTCTTGATCAATTTCAAATAATTTTTTAAAATGCAAAGATTTTTTGCAACTATGTAAGACT
>CANQAS010000046.1 GCA_947589535.1 uncultured Bacilli bacterium
AAAAAAAGGCTAATATTAATAGTCTTTTTTTCATACAATGATTTAGGTGATAATTGTTGAAAAAAGTTTTAATATTATTATTTTTGTTGTTATTTGTACCAATTAAAATAAATGCTTACACTTTAGGAGACGCAGCCATATTAATGGAAGAAGATACAAAAAGAGTACTTGTATCTAAAAACATGAATAAGAAAAAATTAATTGCATCAACTACGAAAATAATGACAGCTGTGCTTGCAATAGAATCAGGAAAAATGAATAAAACCGTTGAAGTAACCGATAAGGTACTTGAAGCTTATGGGTCTAATATTTATTTATCGATTGGAGAAAAAATGAAGTTAGAGGACATGGTTTATGGTCTTATGATGCAAAGTGGTAATGATGCAGCACTTATGATAGCAGATTATCTTGGCGGAGAAGACGCGTTTGTAAAAAAAATGAATAAGAAGGCCAAACAAATAGGTATGAAAAATACCACGTTTTCAAATCCACATGGACTAGATGAGAAAAACGAGAATTACTCAACAGCATATGACATGGCACTTTTAATGCGTTATGCAAATAGTTACCCTTTATTTAGAAAAATAACTGGATGTAAAAAGCACACCGTTAAAACAGATGAAAAAACATACTCATGGTCTAATAAAAATAAATTACTTTATACATATAAATATGCAACCGGAGGTAAAACGGGGTTTACTAAAAAAGCTAGAAGAACATTAGTTACTTCTGCTAGTAAAAATGACTTAAATTTAATTGTAGTAACTTTAAATGATGGTAATGACTTTAAAAATCATAAAGAATTATATGAATATGGTTTTAATAATTATAGTATGGAAAAAGTATTTGATAAAGATAAAATAAATTTATCAAATAAAAATATATATGCATTGGATGATTATTTTTATCCAATTACGAAAGATGAAAAAGATTTAATCATGGTAGAATATAAAATAAAGGATAAAAAAAGTTATAAAAAAGGGGAAGAAGTGGGTAAGGCTATTGTAAAGTTAGGTAATAATATTATTCATGAAGAAAAGCTTTACATTAAAGTGAAAAATAAAAAAAATTAAAATTAATACTATGTCAAAAATTAAAATTAAAAATCTTAATACCTTGACTATAAACTTTTTAACGTATAAAATAGAATTGTATAAATAAAAGTTTATACAAAGATGGAGGTAAAAGATGGGAGACGTACTTGTTTCGGTTTTACTTCTAATAGTTGGATTATTTGTTGGTGCGATTATCGCACTTGTTATAACATCTTTGAAAAAGAAAAGTGAAGAACACAAAGCTTCTAATATAATTGAAAAAGCGAAAAAAGAAGCTGATAAGGTTAAACGAGATGCTTTACTTGAAGCTAAAGAAGAAACTTATAGGTTAAAGCTTGAAACTGATAAAGCTATAAAAGAAAAAAAACAAGAAATAAAAGATGATGAAGAAAGATTATTAAAACGAGAAAACGGAATTGAAAAACGTGATGAATTACTTCAAAATCGTGAAAAAATGCTAGACGATAAAGAAGCTGGCATTATACAAAAACAAAAAGATATTCAAAAATTAGAAGAAAAAGCCGAGAGCATAATTAAAGAACAAATAGAAAAGTTAGAACAAATATCTGGTTTTTCAAAAGCTAAGGCAAAAGAAGAAATAATGAAAAAAGTTGAAAATCAGATGAGTGCTGAAATTTCTGCTTATATTAAGGAAAAGGAAGCTGAAGCAAAACTTGAAGTTGATAAAAAGGCTAAAAACTTACTTGTTGAGTCAATGCAAAAGTATTCATCAGATGTTACAAATGAACAAACCGTGTCAGTTGTAACGTTACCAAACGATGATATGAAAGGTAGAATAATTGGTAGGGAAGGAAGAAACATAAGAACTATTGAGGCTGTTACAGGAGTTGACTTAATAATTGATGATACCCCAGAAGCAATAGTGTTATCTAGTTTTGATCCTTTAAGAAGAGAAATAGCAAAACAAACAATTGAGACTTTAATTAAAGATGGAAGAATTCATCCATCAAGAATAGAAGAATTATATGATAAGACTTGTAAGGATTTAAATGTAAAAATAAGAGAATATGGTGAAGAAGCCATGTTTGATTTGGAAATTACAAAAATGGATCCTGAACTTGTAAACATAGTTGGTAAATTAAACTTTAGAACAAGTTATGGTCAAAATGCATTACAACACTCTAAAGAAGTTGCTCATTTAGCCGGTATTATGGCTGGAGAGTTAGGAGAAAACGTTGCACTTGCAAAGCGTGCTGGATTACTTCATGATATTGGAAAAGCAATAGACTTTGAAACAGAAGGAAGTCACGTAGAAATAGGAGCTGAACTTGCTAAAAAATATGGTGAGGATAATGTTGTAATTAATGCAATAGAGTCCCATCATGGTGATAAAGCACCTAATAATATCATTTCAATACTAGTTGCAATAGCAGATGGATTATCAGCTGCAAGACCTGGAGCAAGGAATGATTCATTAGAAAACTACATTAAAAGGTTGGAACAATTAGAGACCATAGCAAAAGATTTTGATGGTGTTGAAAAAGCATATGCAATGCAAGCAGGTAGAGAACTTAGAGTAATAGTTGAACCTAGTAAGGTTGATGATATTGGAAGTTATAAAACTGCTCGTGATATAAAAGATAGAATAGAAAAAGAAATGCAATATCCTGGTACTGTTAAGGTAACGGTAATTAGGGAAACAAGAGCAACAGAAGAAGCAAAGTAATTTGCTTTTTTTCATATAATTATAAGTATTTTCATATTATTTAATGGGAGGCTTATATGAAAAATATACTTGCATACTATTATAAAGTACATCCAACAGAAATATCACATATAAATGATCAGTATATTTTTACATATAAAGGTAATAACTATGTGTTATTAGTATTTGACAGACCAATAAGTGATGCAAACTCATTATATAAATTGAATTTAGATATGATAGAAAGAAATATTTTAGTACATAAAATTATTATTAATAGTGAAAATAACATATTAACATATATAAATAATACTCCTTATGTATTGCTTGAAATAAATATTAATCCAAATGTTAGAATAACTTTATCAGATGTTTGCCATATTAATAATAATTCAATTAATATACAATGCGATAAGCAAATTGCTAGGTATGATTGGGTTAATTTGTGGGAAATTAAAAATGATTATTTTGAAATGCAAATAAATGAGATTGGAAAAAAGTACCCAAATCTTTGTAGTTATGCAAATTATTATATAGGATTGGCTGAAAATGCTATTGTTTATGTAAAGAATGCTGCTAAACTTGAAGATAAAGCATACTTATCTATATGTCATAAAAGAATTAAAAATAACAGTACTTTATTTTCATTATATAATCCTATTAATTTAATATATGATTTTAGGGTAAGAGATGCATCAGAGTATATAAAAAATGCATTTTTCAATAATGAAAATGCACTTTATTTAGTACGCGAGTTTTTTAGTAATAATTATATTACTTACAAAGAAGCTTTGCTATTTTATGGTAGACTTTTATACCCATCTTATTTTTTTGATTTACAAGATGATATAGTAAATAATAACTTAGATGAAAAATTAATAGAAAATATTGCTATAAAATCTAATGAATATGAAATTTTTCTTAGAGATACGTACTTATATATATCAGGATTATATAATACTTATGTACCTTCAGTAGATTGGTTAATAAAAAGTTAACTAAAGCTCTTCAACGTTTTCAACTTTTATTACTTCAGGAACTTCTGCAGTTAAAATTTCTTCCACAGTATTATTAATTGTTACGTCCGCAAACATACATCCTGCGCATGCTCCTTGTAGTTTAACATAACATACACCATCTTTAAAGCTAACGAAATTAACGTCACCACCATCATGATTAAGGTATGGTCTTATTTTATTTAATACTTCTTTTATTTTTTCCTCTACATTCATTTAAATCACCACATAAATTATACAATATGCACTCTAAAATTGTAAAGTATCAATTTGTTTTGGAAGTGTTGTTGTGTTATAATGATGTCATAGAGGTGTATTTATGACTGAATATAAGAAAGGGGACGTCGTTAAAGCGAGGATAACAGCGATTGAGAGTTATGGGGCGTTTGCTACACTTGATAATGATTATAGTGGGTTAATTCATATATCTGAGTTAACTGATAGGTTTGTTAAAGATATAACGGATTACGTCGAAATTGGTGATGTTATTAACGTATTAATAATTGATATTCCAAAAGAAAAAAATCATTTAAAATTATCTGCTAAAAAGGTAAATGGTGATTTATATAAAAATAAGACTAGAAAGTTAAAAGAAACAGTTTTTGGATTTTATTTACTTAAATCTGCTCTTCCAACTTGGATAAAAGAAAAAATGGAAGAGATTAACAAAAATTAGTAAAACTTACTTGACAATAATTAAAAATATTGATATATTTATATACGTCCTCACGTATGTGAATTTATGGATGCTTAGCTCAGTTGGTTAGAGCACCTGCCTTACAAGCAGGGGGTCATAGGTTCGAGTCCTATAGCGTCCACCATTTATTATGCCGAAATAGCTCAACTGGTAGAGCAACTGACTTGTAATCAGTAGGTTGCGGGTTCAAGTCCTGCTTTCGGCACCATTTGGGGAGATAGCGAAGTGGCTAAACGCGGCAGACTGTAAATCTGTTCCTTAGGGTTCGGTGGTTCGAATCCACCTCTCCCCACCACTTAGATTGCCTCGTCGCCAAGTGGTAAGGCATCAGACTTTGACTCTGACATGCGCAAGTTCGAATCTTGCCGAGGCAACCAAAATTTAATAGTATGTCCTGTTAGCTCAGTCGGTAGAGCATCTGACTTTTAATCAGAGGGTCATGCGTTCAAGTCGCATACAGGACACCACGCCCGAGTGGCGGAATTGGTAGACGCACAGGACTTAAAATCCTGCGAGATTTATACCTCGTGCCGGTTCAAGTCCGGCCTCGGGCACCACTTAAAAATTACTAGCCTAAGGGTTAGTTTTTTTTTTATAAAAAAAGTAAAATATTGATTGACTTTTAATGAATTAATGTGTTAATATTTTTAAGCATGATAAAATTGTTAAATCAGGCAAATAGGTTGTGTTTTTAATAAATAGCAGATGAATTAAACATCTTGCAGGATTAGTTATTACTTTTTCGCAAGATGTTTTTATATACATATACTATAAAGAAAGAAGATGTTATTATGAATGATAGTGAAAAAGAAGCTATGAAAGTGTCGGTTGCTAGTATAATATCTAATGTATTTTTAACAATAGCAAAATTTATTGCAGGGCTTATTTCACATTCACAGGCTATGATATCTGATGCGATTCATTCATTATCAGATGTGTTAAGTACCATTGTTGTAATAATTGGAGTTAAACTATCAAATAAGAAGGCGGATAAAGAACATCCATATGGACATGAAAGATTAGAATGCGTAGCTTCTATTATATTAGCAGTAATGCTTATGTTAACTGGTGTTGGAATCGGTGTAACAGGAATTAGTAATATTATAAAAGGAAAATATGTTGTTTTAATATCTGGGACTTTAGCACTTATTATTGCAATAGTTTCTATTTTAGCAAAAGAAGCGATGTACTGGTATACAAGGCGTACTGCAAAAAAGATAAACTCAGGAGCACTACTTGCAGATGCTTGGCATCATAGATCAGATGCGTTATCATCAGTAGGTAGTTTTATTGGTATATTGGGTTCTAAATTAGGTTTTCCAGTACTTGATTCTATTGCAAGTATAATAATATGTTTATTCATAATCAAAGTTGCTTATGATATATTTAAAGATGCGATAGATAAAATGGTGGATAAGTCGTGCGATGAAGAAACAATAAAAAGGATAGAAGATATTATTTATGAAAATACGGACGTTGTAAAAATAGATGATTTAAAGACAAGAAAATTTGGTAATCGTTATTATATAGATGTAGAAATTTCGGTAGATAAAAATATGAGTGTACTAAATGCACATAACGTTGCGCATAATATTCATGATAATATTGAAAATAGATTGCCATCCACAAAACATTGTATGGTACATGTTAATCCAGAAGAAAGAAATTAGTAAAAAAAATTCAAAACAGGTATGATTTATGCCTGTTTTTAAAACCATAAATTATGTGTTGACAAATAAAAAATAGGTATGTTATAATTTTAGTGCTATCAAATTGTTATATGTTTTATATTTTTGCATATAATAATCATGAAGTTGGAGGAATACCCAAGTCTGGTTGAAGGGACCGGTCTTGAAAACCGGGAGGTCGGGTAACCGGCGCGGGGGTTCGAATCCCTCTTCCTCCGCCACTTGTTTAATTACATCGCGGGATGGAGCAGTTCGGTAGCTCGTCGGGCTCATAACCCGAAGGTCGTAGGTTCAAATCCTACTCCCGCAACCAAGTATATTACACTTAAGTTTACTTAAGTGTTTTTTTTATTTTCTTAAATGAATACCAAAAACAAACTATTACCATAATAATATTGGTGATAAATATATGGAAAAAAGTATATGGCAAAAAGATAGAGGACAAATTAATTTTGATATATTAAGTGATAAAATGAGTACTGATGTTCTTATAATAGGTGGCGGAATAACGGGACTTTCTACGGCTTATAATTTTATAAATAAAAAGTATAATGTTGTTTTATTAGAAGCAGATAAGTTTTTTACCGGAACAACGTGTAAAAGTACTGGAAAATTAACATACCTTCAGGATTTAAAATACCAAGATATTTATAACGTTTATGATTTTGAAACTGTTAAACTTTATTATGAAGCTCAAAAAGATGGGATAAGACTTGCTAAAAAGATAATAAAAGATAATAATATAGATTGTGATCTTACTAAAACTGAATCAGTTACTTTTACAAAAGATAATAAAGAGATAAAAAAGTTCGATAAAGAAAAGGAAATATTAGATCTTTTAGGAGTTAAATATTATAATAGTTCTTCAAATATTAAAGATGATGGGATAAAGCAAGTTATTTTGGTTAAGAATACTTATGTATTTAATCCGGTTAAATATTTAAAAGGGTTATTGAAAGTTATAAAAAATTCAGATAATATAAAAGTATATGAAAATAGTAGGGTAACTAAAATAAAAAAAGAAGATAAATATTATGTAGCATATGCAAATCAATGTGAAGTAAAAGCTAAAAAAATAGTTGTAGCATGTAGTTATCCATTTTTTACTATACCGGGCTTTATTCCATTTAAAACATATATTGAAAAGTCATACATTACTGCAACCAAAGTAGATGAATCAAAAGATATATGTGGTATAACTAGTAATTATCCTACGGTATCTTTTAGATATCATAGTGATAAAAATGATAATTACTTTATTTATTTAAATAACTCATCTAAAATATGCGATAAACTAAATTATAAAAAAAATTATGATGAATGCGTAAAGAAAGCAAAGGACATAACAGGTAAAATACCTAATTATAAATGGACAAATATGGATGTTATGACAAATGATTTTATGCCTCTTATAGGAAGAATATCAGAGGATGATAAAAACGTATTTATTGCAACTGGTTATAATACTTGGGGAATGACTAATGGAACTATCGCGGGTAAAATACTGTATGATTTAATAAGAAATAGTAAAAATAAATATGAAAAAGTATTTGATCCTACGAGGAGTATGAATATTATTAAGTTTAAAAATTTTTTAACTAATACGGTTTTATCTAATACTAAGGCATATACGTTTAATTTAATTAAAAAGAATCCTTCTTGGTATAAAAATAGAGCATGTGTAACTAAAGTGGATGGAAAAAGAGTAGGTATTTATTTTGATAAAAAAGGTAATAAACACATGGTTTCGAATATATGCCCACATTTAAAATGCTTTTTAACGTTTAATGAAGTTGATAAAACATGGGATTGTCCGTGTCATGGCTCTAGGTTTGACGTAGATGGTAACGTAGTTAAAGGTCCTAGCTGTTATAATATAAAAATAGATGAAACTAAATAGAAATAGTAGTTTCATCTATTGTATTAATTAATAAATCTTTACTTGGTATTTTATTATTTAAAAATAAACTTTTCTATATTTATGATATTAATAAAATCTAAGTTCTTATATCTAATATTTTTTAAAGCATAAATAACTTTTTGAATATATTTGATATTTTAACATAAAATATAAAGAGTAAATAAAATTAATTAAAAAAGTTGTTGACAAAGATATTTAATTAATATATAATTTGTTTGTACCTCAAAAAGAGTTATGCTTCAATAGCTCAGTTGGTAGAGCATTCGGCTGTTAACCGACAGGTCGTAGGTTCGAGTCCTACTTGAAGCGCCATTAAGAAATTAAAAGTAGCTTAAAGCTACTTTTTTTCTTTATATTCTATCATTTTAGTTTTAATAACTTTATATATTGCATAAGCTATAATGTTAATAAACATTATAAAATAAGAATAAATAATAATAAAATGTTGTAAAATAATAAAAATATGATATAATTTAAATATATTTAAAGACGTTGATGGGGAAAAGTATTTAAATGATTCTTAAAAGAGAGCTAACGATGGTGAAATGTTGGTAAGATAGTTTAAAGAAAGAACACCCCGGAGTATCTTACCGAACGATTATTATATTTAGTAGGCTAAGACGGAAGATAACCCGTTAAAATATTATAAAGTGACTATTATTTTTT
>CANQAS010000047.1 GCA_947589535.1 uncultured Bacilli bacterium
CAGGTGGAGATGGTGCTGAAGTAGTCTACGCCTTAAGAAATAACGATACATTATCAAGAATGATACTTGATAATATCGAAGAGACTGGTCAAAATGTTAGAAAATGGTATCAAAGAAAATTACCATCTAATCAAAATCAAGATTATTATTACATAATTAGAAATACATCTCCAGCTGAATCTGTTTTAGTAGAATATGCATTCTTAGACTCTACTAAAGATGATAGAAATCAAATTAGAAATGATTGGGAAAAATGGGCTGAAGCAGTTGTTAAAGCGGTTGCTGAATATAAAGGTTATAATTATGTAGCGCCAGGTGGTAACACCGTAAATGATTCTTATACCGTTCAAAAGGGAGATAGTTTATGGTCTATTGCTAAAAGATTTAACGTTGGGGTAGAAGAACTTAAAAGAGCGAATAATTTAACATCTAACTTAATAAGCGTAGGTCAAAGGCTAGTAATACCAGGTGTCGCACCATCTGATCAAACTAACGTTACCTATGTAGTACAAAAAGGAGATACTTTATACTCTATTGCTAATGCGTATAATACTACTGTAGATGAGCTTGCTAATTTAAATGATTTAGGAACTAGTACCATTTATACAGGACAGATATTACAAATTCCAAACTCCGGAGGTAGCGGTATAATAACCCCTGATACTGAAACTATTTATATAGTACAAAAAGGAGATACATTATATTCAATAGCACAAAAGTATAACACTACTCCAAATGCTATAATTGATAAGAATAACCTAACAAGTACTACTCTTAGTATTGGTCAACAATTAGTAATTCCAGCAGATGTTGAAAGTACTGGTAATGATGAAGATGTAGTAGATATTAACACTTATGTAGTTCAAAGAGGAGATAGTCTTTATTCAATCTCAAGAGCTTATGGTGTAAGTGTAGATGATTTAAAAAGAGCTAATAATTTAACTGTTGATGTATTAACAATAGGTCAAGTATTAACAATACCAACAACAGCTAGCAATCCATCTAATTTATACGTGGTACAAAAAGGAGATAGTTTGTGGTCGATAGCAAATAGATTCAATACAAGTGTAAATGCTATTAGAATGATTAATAACCTTACATCTGATATATTAAGTATTGGCCAAACCTTAATTATCCCATAGAAAAAAACTTATCAACAATGATAAGTTTTTTAATGTAATTCTTTACATACTCCGACTGCGGGTTCATAGAAACAATGATTTTTATATTTTCCAGAATTAGCTTGATTGAACCATGTTGCTTTACAGGCATTACCAGTACCTGGTGAATAAAACCATAGCGCATTAGTTGCAGGATGAAAGTATTCTCCTCTTATTACTCTTTTTGCTAAATTTTTTTCATTAGTGGTAGCTGAACTTTGAAATAGGGCACTATTTATACCAGAAAAACCACCTGGAGATTGATAAATCATATCATAAATCGATCTTGTGTTTTTAAAGTCTAGACAGTTAGCAATAACTCTATTAATGCCAACATTTCCAACCATAAGCATTCCAAGGTTACCTTCTCCTAAAGCTTCTGCTCTCATAAGCCTTGCAAGCAGGTCCAGTTCTTTTTCAGTATATTTAACTATCAATAAAATCACCTAGTATATTATATGCATAAAAAAAGAAAACTTATGCTTTAGTTTCCCTTAATTATTTATTATATGCTATAACAAAAGATATCACTAAAAATATAACACCAAGTATTATAAATACTAAATCTCTTATTATTCTACTTTCTAGTTTCTT
The DNA here is from genome assembly GCA_947589535.1 of uncultured Bacilli bacterium. Lineage (GTDB taxonomy): Bacteria > Bacillota_I > Bacilli_A > RF39 > UBA660 > Aphodocola. The sequence continues at coordinate 1,755 of CANQAS010000047.1, forward strand.
TTTTTTAGCTTCTTCAACTTGTTTGTTAAAAGTCATATAATCACCTCTTATTTATATAATAACATAAATTAAGCAGGTATTAAAAGTTTTTGTCCGATGGATAAATTATTTGTAGTAAGATTATTTAACTTTTTGATATTATCTACGGTAGTATTATATTTATTTGCAATAACCCATAAACTATCTCCTTTTTGCACAGTATAAGTAATAAAACTTGAAGAACTAGGTATTATAAGTATTTGACCAATAGAAAGATTATTAGATGATAAATTGTTTGTTAGTTTTATTTGATCAACCGTGGTATCAAACTTATTAGCAATTGCCCATAGGCTATCTCCTTTTTGCACAGTATAAGTTATTTTATTGGTATTAGGAATGTCAGTAGCACCTGGTATTACTAATACTTGACCAATAGAAAGATTGTTAGAAGTTAAATTGTTAGCAAGTTTTATGCTATCTACAGTAGTATTATATCTTTGCGCTATTGAATATAATGTATCGCCCTTTTGAACAGTATAAGTTGTTCCAGTACCTGTTCCACTATTACTACCTGTTTCTGCCGTTGGTAATTTAATTAGTTGACCAATTGATAATGAATTAGAAGCTAAATTATTAATTCTTTTAAGTTCGCTTACCGTGGTATTATTTTTACTAGCAATACTCCATAATGTATCTCCTTTTTTTACTACATAATAACCTTCTGTGTCCGCTGGAGTATAAGTTACTCCTACATAATCTGCAATAGCTTTAACTACTGCTTCTGCTAATGCTTCATAATTATTTTTTAAGAAGTTAGCATCACTTGCGTTATCAACATATGCATAATCTATTGCTATGGTTTGGTTATTAGCAGTATTTCTTATTAAGTAATCATCATCAAGCGCAGTATTACCGCTGTTTCTTAATTGGTAATATTTAAGCACTGGTTGTCCTGCAATTTCTAAGTTATTAGCAATACTAGAGGAAAGTCTACTGTTACTTCTTAATGGATACATAATTTCCGCACCATTAAGACCACCTGTATTTAATCTATTTGATAAAACTATTATGTTATTACCTGTTCCATATTTATTTTTAATTATATTAACCCTTTGTTCATCACTTAGTGTAGTATCACCATCTCTAACTAAAAAATTTTCTATACCAAGCGTATTTAATCTATCATTAATATATCTAGAAATTAAAAGAGTATAATCTTTTTCAACAACACCATTTCCAACTGCTCCAGAGTTACTTCCACCAGCTGCAGCATCTATCGCAACTTTATAAGCCATAAAATCATCCTTCCTATCATAATTTTATGTAAATAAAAATAAAATAAAACAAACGGGAGGATTTATATGTTACTGATAGTTACACCTGATAAAAATTATGTAAATAACTTACTTGAAAAAATAAAGTATCAAAAGGAAGAAGCACCAAAAGGGTGCGAAATTTATAAATGTGATTATAATGATCATGAATTTATTACTATTGCAACAGGATATGGAAAGATAAATATAGGAAGCTCTTTGAGGTATGCATGTGATAAATATAAGATAACGGTAATCTTATGTGTAGGAACTGCGGGAAGTATCAATGATTGCAATGATATTTTTAGTGCTGTAATACCAAATTCAACATTAGAATTTGATGTTGATTTTATGCCAAATGGTTTTATGCCGGGTCAAATACCTAAAGTTAATAAGTCATTATATCAAACAAATGAAGATTTAAATGATTGTCTTATTAGATCTTGTAGTATATGTGGAAGTAATTATTCTAATGATATATTAGCATCATCAGATATGTTTGTTACTAATTATGGTTTATCAAGTAGCATTAGAAGAGAGTATAATGCTGGTGCAGTAGATTGTGAATCTGGCTGTGTAGGACAATTTGCATACATGAATGGTATTCCGTATTCTTGCATCAAAATAATATCTAACTATGCTAATAACAATGGAATTAAACAGTATAATTTATACGATGATGAATCATCTGGTATTTGCCAAAGAATACTATATAAATTTTTAAAAGAATTTTATGAAGAATAAAAATAATAAAATTATATAAAATAATAATGGTGATAATATGAAAATAAAATGGAAAAGATTAATTATAATAACTGTAATTACTTTCATAGTAGGTAGTTTTTTTAGCCTGGTTACAATGAATAATATGGATACTTTTAAGGAATTAGTTAAACCTATAAATGTCCCTGGTATATTATTCCCAATAGTGTGGAGTATTTTATACCTATTGATGAGTGTATCGTGTTACCTAATTACGGAATCTAAAGATAAGAATAAAGATTCTGCTATCCTTATTTATGCTATTCAGCTTATTATTAACTCTGTCTGGAGTTTAATATTCTTTGGTTTTGGAGCATATTTATTTGCTTTCATATGGCTTTTACTATTACTTGCTTTAATAATAGTTATGATAGTTAGATTCTATAACATTGATAAGAGAGCGGCATATTTAAATATACCCTATGTACTATGGGTTATATTTGCAGGATATCTAAATTTAGGTATATACCTTTTAAACAGATAGATTAAGTTCTATCTGTTTTTTATTAAAAAATGTTCAAATAAATGTATTTTGTTGTATAATATATCATTAAAGAAGGTGGTTATATTGGCATATATAGAGTTTAAAAACGTTAATAAAATATATAATATGGGTGAAGTTGAAATAAAAGCACTTAATAAAACTTCATTTGAAATAGAAAAAGGGGAGCTTGTTGTAATACTTGGCCCATCTGGTGCGGGTAAAACAACATGTCTTAACATACTAGGTGGAATGGATTCCGCAACTAGTGGTAAGGTTATGGTAGATGGTAAAGACATAACTGGTTATGGTAATAAAGATTTAATAATGTACCGTAGAAATGATATTGGTTTCGTATTTCAATTTTATAACTTAGTACAAAATCTAACTGCTTTAGAGAACGTAGAACTTGCTGTTCAGTTATGTAAGGATCATCTAAATCCCAAAACAATTCTAAATAAAGTTGGATTATCAAAAAGAATGGATAACTTTCCGTCCCAATTATCAGGAGGAGAGCAGCAACGTGTTGCAATAGCTCGTGCTATCGCTAAAAATCCAAAACTTCTTCTATGTGATGAACCAACTGGAGCACTAGACTATAAAACAGGTAAACAAATTTTAAAATTACTTGAAGAGACAGCAAGAAAAGAAAAAATGACGGTAATAATAATTACCCATAATGCTGCTATTGCACCTATGGCAGATAAAGTTATTAAATTTAAAAATGGTAAAGCAGAAGAAGTCATCATTAATAAGAAACCAAAAAGTATTGATGAAATAGAGTGGTAATTATGAAAAAGAATAGAATAAATACAACAAGTGTAAGAGAGATAAAACATTCGTTTAAAAGATTTTTATCGCTACTTATAATGAGTATATTAGGTGTTGGTGTTTTTGTCGGTATAAAAATGGCTGCACCAGATATGATGAAATCAGTTGATAGTTATTATGATCAAAGTAATTTGTATGATATAAAGATAATATCAACACTTGGATTAACAGATGATGACATTAAAAATATAACAAAAGTAAAAGGTATAAAAGAAGCTTATGGTTCCTATTCTAAAGATGTTTTATTAAAGACTAGTGATGAAGAACTTGCTATAAAAGTAATAGGAGTTACAAATGATGTAAATAAAGTAGAAATAATAAAAGGAAGATTTCCAGAAAAAATTTCCGATATAGTAGTTGAAGAAAGTTTATTAGAAAGAGAGAATTTAAAAATAGGGGATAAAATAGAACTAAAAGATGAAGATACTTTTAGAGAAAATAAACTAACGATTGTTGGTGTTGTAAAAAGTCCTTTATATATAGGGGTTAACTCTTCATCGACTAAAAGGGATAACACAAGTATCGGTAGTGGTAAAATAAATTACTATACTTATGTTAATGAAGATAATTTTAAGCTTGATTATTACACTGAAATTTATTTGACGGTGGAAAAGGCCAAAGAAAAAACTACTAACTCAAAAGATTATAATAAATTAGTAGAAGAGGCATTAGAAAACGTAAATAAGATAAAATCTTCTAGTGAAAAAAGAAGATATAATGAAATTTATAATAAGATAAATGATGAAATAGTAAAAAATGAAAGTGAAGCTAATGAAAAATTTAATTCAGCTAAAAAGGCTTTAGATAACTCTAAATTTATTCTTAATGATGCAAAAAGTAAGCTAGATGATGCAAATAAAGAATTAACAAATACATCTTTAAAATTACATGAAAATAAAGAAAAACTTAATAATGCTAAACAAGAATTAAATGACTTTAAAAATAAACTAGATTCATCTAAGATTCAAATTGAAAAAGCCAAACAAGAAATTAGTAATAAACTAAGTAATTCTAACCTTACTTATGATGATATAAAAAATGTATATAATACTATAAATGATATTGATAAAGAAGATTTGATTAAACTTATTCCAGAGGATACTCCAAATTACGAAGAGATAATAAGTATGATTAATGGTGTAGATGTAGATAATTATAAAGAGTTTTTAAAAGAATTCTTAAGAAATCCAGAGAACATAGATAAGCTAATAGATATAATTCCATCTGATACACCTTATTATGATGACGTAATAAAAACACTCGAAACATATAAACAAAATTCCGATAAATTATTTGAAGTAATGGAAACGTTAGAAAGTTTAATTAAAGCTGAAGAAGAATATAATAAGAATCTTGAATTATATAACTCTTCGTTAGAGGAATATAATAAAAATAATGATATATACATTAATTATTACAATGAATATCAAAACGGAGTAAGTATTTATAATAATAGTTTAAGAACGTATAGTAATAATTTAAATTTATATAATACAAAGATAGAAGAATATTATAATAGTAAAAAAATTTTTGATTTAGAAACCATAGAGGCTAGAAAAAAGTTAGATGAAATACCATCACCTGTTTGGTACACATATACTAGATTAGATGATAATGGTTATTCTAGTTTTATTGATGATGGAAAAAGTGTTTCTAATCTATCAAAAATATTTCCAACTATATTCTTTGTTGTAGCAGTATTAATAAGTTTAATTTCGATGTCAAGAATGGTAGAAGACGATAGAATGGTAATTGGTACATTAAAATCACTTGGTTTTAATAATAGACATATAAGGAAAAAGTATTTATTATATTCTGGTATTGCAACCATAACCGGTGGTATCATAGGATCAATTATAGGATTTTTCCTATTACCTATATTTATATGGAATATATATAAAATACTATTTGAAGTACCAGTATTTAAGTATGATTTTAATCCTACTAACATAATAATTGGTGTGTTAATTGCGGTTATTTGTATATGTGGTACAACTATTTTTACAATCAGAAAAGTAGTTAAGGAAAAACCATCTGATCTAATGAGACCGAAAGCTCCTGAAAATGGTAAGAGAGTTATACTTGAAAAAATTACATTTATTTGGAGTAGAATAAAATTTTCAAATAAAATAACTATAAGAAATTTATTTAGATATAAAAAACGTGTTTTAATGACCATAGTTGGTATTTTAGGTTGCACGGCTTTAATGCTTGCAGGATTTGGTATTAGGGATTCTGTAGCAAGCGTACCATCAAAACAATTTGGAGAAGTATTTCATTTTGACGAAATGGTATATTTAACTGGAGATTTAACGAAAGAAGAAATAGACAAAATATTCGATAATAAACATATAGTAAATCGTCTTGATACTAATATGATTGTTTCAATGACATCTAATAAGTATGACATTAATGTATTTATACCGGATAACGAAAATGATTTAAAAAACGTACTTAGTTTAGAAGATATAAATAGTGAAAAAACTTTAAGTTTAAAAGATAATGAAGTTATTATAACAGGTAAGTTATCAGAACTTATTAAAAAGAATGTAAAAGATAAAGTATCTTTGACTGACTCAAATAACAATAAGTATGATCTTACTATTTCTTCTATTTCAAAAAATTATGTAGGTAACTATGTGTTTATGAATAAGAGGACTTATGAAGATAATATAGGTACTTACAAAACAAACGTTGTTTACATTAACTTAGATGATATTAAAAACGAGGAAGCTTTATCAAAATCATTATTAGAAAATGAAAACGTTATGAGTGTTACTTCTATCAACTCTAGCTTAGATACTATAAATGATATGCTTAAATCTTTAAATAGCATTGTATTCATATTAATAATACTATCAGGTGCATTATCATTTGTTGTTTTATATAATTTATCTTATATAAACATAAGTGAGAGAAAAAGGGAAATAGCAACTCTTAAGGTTTTAGGATTTACGGATAAAGAAGTGGATAAATATATTACTAAAGAAACGGTAATACTTACTTTAATTGGTATATCTTTAGGATTAATCTTTGGTATATTCTTAACTAATGTTATTGTAAATACCGTAGAAATAGAGCAGGTAAGATTTATTCATAATATAAAATCTTATAGCTTTATAATAACAGCTTTAATAGTTATGTTATTTACTTTAATAGTTAATAAGATTATTCATTATTCTCTTAAGAAAATAGATATGATAGAATCATTAAAAAGTGTTGAATAAATCAACACTTTTT
>CANQAS010000048.1 GCA_947589535.1 uncultured Bacilli bacterium
AAAGCATTTATAATATCTAAATGCTTTTTGTATACAATTGATTTTTTATTTGTTATAATTTAGTTAGGAGATAGAAGTATGAAAAAGGTAATGTTTATATCAAGTATGGGCGGACATCTAACTGAAATGATGCAACTTAAAAGTATTTTTAAAGATTATGATTATAAAATAGTAACTGAAGAACATAAATCTACACTAGGTTTAAAAAATAAGTATAAGAGTAAAATAGACTATTTAAAAGCAGGAAATAAAGATCATATGTTAAAGTATATTTTTGTTGTTCCATATAACATTATTAAAAGTTTAATATTATTTTTAAAATTTAAACCTGATGTAGTTGTTACAACAGGAGCACATACTTGTGTTGCAATGTGTTACATAGCTAAAATATTTAGAAAAAAAGTAATATATATTGAGTCATTTGCAAATATAGAAACAAAAACTTTAACAGGAAGATTAGTTTATCCAATTGCTGATAAATTCATCGTGCAATGGCATTCAATGCTTAAGCTTTATCCAAAAGCAGTATATGGAGGTTGGATTTTCTAATGATATTAGTATTACTAGGCACTCAAGATAAGCCTTTTGAAAGAATTTTAAAATCAGTATCTAGACAAATTGATAAAGGTAATATAAAAGAAAAAGTAGTTGCTCAAACAGGTTGTACAAGTTTTGAGCATAAAAAAATAAAAACATTTGATTTCATGCCAAAAGAGAAATTATATGAATTAATGGATAAAGCTAGGTTAATAATTACTCATGGTGGAGTTGGTACGATAACCGAATGTATAAGTAAAGGAAAAAAAGTTATCGTTGTACCAAGACTTAAGAAATACGGAGAACACACTAATGATCATCAATTACAAATAACTAAAGAGTTTGCTATGAAAAAATATGTTTTACCACTATATGATACTAAGAATTTATCTGTCGTTTTAGAAAAGGCAAAAAGCTTTAAACCAATTAAATATCAATCTAATAGTGAAAATTTTAAAAAGAAGATAAAAAGCTACATTGATAATATTTAAAAATATGTAGTTTTTCTTTGCGTTTTTTTCATGGGAGACATTTGTTTACATTGATTTTCCACAGTATAAACATTGTTTTGACGTACTTAATATACTTTAGTATAATTAAATTAGGTGATAATATGAAAAAAATAACTATTTTAGCACTTCATATGGGTTATGGAGGAATCGAAAATGCTGTTGCAACACTTGCAAACACACTTATTAATAAATATGAAGTTGAAATACTAAGTGTATATAGGTTGTACAAAGATCCTATTTATGATTTAGATGAAAGAGTGAAAGTAAGATATATTTCAAATATTAAACCTAATAAAAATGAAATGAAATATTATTTTAAGAAAAGAAATTTTAGTATGTTTTTTAAGGGTATTAGTACTAGTATAAAAACTGGTTATGTTAAATATATTAAAACAGCAAAAGAACTAAAGAAATTAAATACAGACGTATTAATAACAACAAGGGATATTCATAATTATTTATCTGGTAAATATGCTTCACCTAGTATAAAAAAGATAGCTTGGGAACATAATCATCATAACGATAATAAAAAATATATTAAAAAATTGTGTTCATCTTGTAAAAATGTAGATTATTTTATTGCGGTATCAAAAGAGTTAGAAGAATTTTATAAAAAATATCTTGGTAAGAAGGTTTTCTACATACCAAACAGTTTGGACAAATTTCCTAATAAAGTCTCAAAACTTGAAAATAATAATTTGATTGTGGTAGGAAGATTATCTAAAGAAAAAGGCTTAGATGACCTGCTTAAAATATTTAAAAAAATATTATCTAAGAATTCTAACTTAAAACTAAATATAATTGGTGATGGACCTGAAAAGAACAATCTTTTAGAACTTGCTAAAAATTTAAAATTAGGCGATAAGGTAGTATTTCATGGTTTTCAGAACAAAGATTATATCAATGAAATGTTGCAAGATAGTTCTTTATACTTAATGACTTCTCATACGGAAAGTTTTGGCCTTGTTTTAATCGAGGCAATGGGAAATGGAGTTCCTTGTATTGCTTTTGATAGTGCACAAGGAGCAAATGAGATAATTACTGATGGAGTAAATGGGTACTTAATAAAAGATAGAAATCAGGATGAATTTGTTTCTAAAGTAACTGAGTTATTAGAAAATAAATCTTTAAGAAAGAAAATAGGTAAAAAAGCAAGAGAAAGTTCTAAAGAATATTCTTCTTCAGCATCACTTGAAAAGTGGAGTAAAATAATAAATAAGAGAAAGTAGGTGATAATATGAAACTATCTGTTGTAGTACCTTGTTATAATGAAGGTGCTTCATTGGAACGATTTCATGATTCATTAACTGAAGTTTTACAGAAAGAAAAAATAAGTTATGAAATAATAATGGTAGATGATGGAAGCACGGATGATACGATTTTTAAGATAACAGAATTAAATAAGAAAGATAAAAACGTTAAAGCTATTAGTTTTTCTAGAAACTTTGGTAAAGAATCAGCAATGTTTGCGGGTCTTAAATATACTAGTGGGGATTATATTGCTATAATGGATGCGGACATGCAACATAGCCCAAGTAAAATGGTTGAAATGTATAAAAAATTACTAGAAGATCCTAACTATGATTCAATTTGTGCATATAAATCTAACAGAAAAGATGAGAGTAGTATAAAAAAGACATTAACCGCAACGTTTTATAGATTTAATAATATTGTTTCGGACGTAAAACTACTTCCAGGTGCAAGTGATTTTAGGGTTTTTAAAAAGATTGTTAAAGATGCAATTGTTGCGTTACCAGAAAAAACTAGGTTTTTAAAAGGTATTTTTTCATGGGTAGGATTTAATACGATATATGTACCATATACACCAGAAAAAAGAATGTTTGGAAAAACAAAGTGGTCATTAACAAAGTTATTAAGATATTCTTTAGGAGGAATAGTATCATTTTCAACTATAGCTTTAAAGCTAATGGGTGTTTTTAGTATTCTAATATTTATAGTTGGATTACTAAACTTTATACTTCTAGGGAATTTATCGCATAGAACAATATTACTATTTATTTCAATTCTAATATTATGGATAGGTATAATAGCAGTATATATATCAAGAATATATAGTAATATTTTGGGAAGGCCATGCTATATAATAAAAAGTGAAATAGGTTTTAAATAAAGGGTCATAAATTTGACTTTTTATTTATATTATGATAGTATATTGGGCAATAAAAAAGGGGGATATTATGAAGAAACAAAGAAAACATAAAGTATTAGTAAAGGTTATGGCTGTTATTATGGCAGCTATTGGATCAGTTCCTTTTTTACAAGGCTGTGCTAAAGAACAAAAAAACCAAACTGTAGAAAGTAGTACTTCAGGATATAATGATTATGAAAAATTACCTACAAATAATGAATTCATAACTGAAACAGAAACTAAAAAGGAAACTAAAACGGTTTATTTATACGAAAAAATACAAGATATGGCACCAACTGATTTGGATGCTATGGTAGGAAAGACAGTAAATTTAGCTAGAAATGATAAATATGCTAAAGATGCATACTCTGCAATGGAAAATGAAAATTGCATTAATATTGAATATTTAAATTTTATAGATGAAACAACAGAATTGACCGTAGAAGCAGTTGCTGGTATCGATAAAGATGGAAAATTTTATATAAATTATAATAATGGAGCAAGAAATAATAATGACGACTTAGCTATGGCCATTTTAGTATCATATGATGATATAAATGTTGGTTGGGTTGCAAATGATAATTATCATTTAGCTAGAGATGTAATATATGAAACAGAAAATATGAATTTTGATGATAAATTAATTGATGAGTATGAAGTATCTAAAGATGAACAAATAAGCAGTAGCTATAAATATGTTAGTGAACCATACTTATATAAGATAAGATAATAAAACAACCAAATGATTTGGTTGTTTTTAATTTTTGTGATAAAATCATAATAGTGGTGATTTTAATATGCAAGATAAAATAATTGAAGTACTTAAAATAGTTATGTCGGTAATGATTTTTACTGGTGTGTTATATCCTATGGTTAAATGGATATGTTATCATGTTGGGGCACTCGATTATCCTAATGAAAGAAAAGTTCATAAAAAACCAATGCCAGTTATGGGTGGTTTAATGATATATTTAGGTTTCTTATTTGGATATATGTTATTTGCTCCTCAAAATACTCAGATGCTTGCTATTTTGATAGCTAGTTTTATTGTAATAATAACAGGAATAATAGATGTTATAAAGCCACTTAGAGCAAGAGAAAAATTAGTTGGTCAAATAGTTGCAGCGTGTATAATTACTTTTTATGGTAAAATTTTATTAAATGACATATCAGCTTTTGGTTTTTATTTTGATTTTGGCTGGCTTGCTTATCCACTTACAATAGTTTTTATAGTTGCACTAATGAATTGTATAAATCTTATAGATGGCTTAGATGGTTTATCCGCAGGAATATCTAGTATATTTTTTGCAACTATAGGGGTATTAGCATTTATAATGCATAACATAGGAAGTTTAGAAATAACAATTGCTTTTATAATGCTAGGGGCTTGTCTTGGCTTTTTAATATTTAATTTTAATCCTGCAAAAATCTTTATGGGTGATATTGGTTCAATGTTCCTAGGATTTATGATTGCGGTTATTTGTTTATTAGGATTTAAGGCTGTAACATTAACATCCTTAGTCGCTCCAATTATGATTCTAGCAATTCCTATTCTTGATACATTATTTGCAATAATAAGAAGAATTATTCATCATAAACCAATATATGAAGCTGATAAACAACACTTGCATCATCAATTATTAAATAAGAAATTCTCTCAAAAAACAACGGTGTTAATTATATATGGTGTTAATATTTTATTTTCATTAGCATCTATATTTTACGTATTAAAAGATAGAAAACTTGGAATTTTAATTTATATAATAATATTAATACTAATAATATGGCTTGTTCTTACTACTGATATATTAGTAGACAACGCTAAATTGGATTTAACTAAGATAAATATTAAAAAGGGTAAAACTAAAAAGAAAACAAGAAAAAAAGCAAATTAAAAATATTTGCTTTTTTTACTTATATACAACGATTACTTTTTATGATATTATATATTTATAAAATAGTGGAGGTATTTTTATGAATGATAGTTTTCCAAAAATGAAATTTTATAGTTTAGAAAAAAGTAAATTAGAAGGCATAAATAAGTTTGAACATAACTTTGATAGTTCATTAAAAGAAGTTAAAACTTCAAAGGAGTTTAATGATGCATTAGTTTTTGTAATAAAAAAAGATATAAATAATTTATCACTTAATTTAAAAAATATCATAAGTGATATTACAAAGGTTTTTGTAAAAAACGGAGTAGTGTTTTCAAGCCCTATTAGTACGGAACTTGATGATATAGATTTAATCATAAATGATATAGAAGAAAAGATGAGTGAGCTAATAATAAAAAAGAATAACATTAAAATAGGACTATTTTCTTCCAAGAAAAAGGAAAAAAAGAAAAATATAGAAGATTTAGAGGAAACATTAAACTATATTTCTAAAATTCAAAATGATATTATTGGCATTAAAAATGAATATAATAAATTAAAAGGAAGAATTAGTAATATAGAAGTACCTACTTTTTATAATGAAGAAGTTCATAAGGAAGAAGATCCTTTAGAAAGAACAATAAACTTTTATATGAATAAAGAGACTGAAGAATAATTTTTTCTTATTAATAGAAAAGAGGAGTAGTATGAAGGTTTTATTATATACTGAAAATGAAAAACTAGTTGGAAAATCAGGCCTTGGGAAGGCAATTAAACATCAGATGAAGGCATTGGAATACGCAGGAATAAAATATACTAATGATCCAAAGGATGACTATGACATACTTCATATTAATACCTATTTTCCAAAATCTTATTTTTTAGCAAAAAAGGCTAAGAAAAATGGTAAAAAAATCGTTTATCATGCCCATTCTACAGAAGAAGATTATAAGAATGGCTTTGTTTTTGCAAAACAAACGTCTAAGCTATTTAAAAAATGGCTTATAAAGTGCTATAGCTTAGGCGATGTAATAGTTACACCAACACCATATTCTAAGAAGTTATTACAAGGATATAAAGGCCTTGAAAATAAAAAAATAATAGATGTATCAAACGGAATAGAATTAGATTTTTTTAATAAGAATAAAAAATTAGGTGAAAACTTTAAGAGGCATTTCGGATATAAAGAAGATGATAAAGTTATATTTGGTATAGGATTATACATTGAAAGAAAAGGTATTGTAGACTTTGTAGAACTTGCTAAAAGGCTTCCAGAATATAAGTTTATATGGTTTGGTTATAGTCCTTTAGCGGCAGCAACTAAACATGTTAAAAAGGCAGTACATACAAAACTTAATAATCTAACTTTTGCGGGATATGTAGAGCCAGAAGTAATAAGAGAAGCAATGAATGGCGCAGATTTGTTTTTATTTCCAACTCTTGAGGAGACCGAAGGAATTCCGATTATTGAGGCTTGTGCGTGTATGCAAGATGCAATAATAAGAGATATTCCTATATTTGATGAATGGCTAGTTGATGGTAAAACCGTATATAAAGCAAAAGATGTTGATGATTTTGAAAGAAAGATAAAATTATTTTTTGATGGAAAACTACCTAGTGTTTCAAAGAAATCTTATGATGTAGCTAAAAAAAGAGATATAAAAGAAATTGGTAAAAAGTTAAAAAAAATATATGAAAGTTTATAACATTCTAGAAATAGAATGTTTTTATTATAACAATTATATTGGAGGTATTAAAATATACGAATTAAATATAGATGCGCTAATGGGACTAAAATATAAGATGAATTAATATTAGATAATTTAATATAAAAAATAATGTAGAAGATAAAAAGTATTTTTTTATCTTCTACAATTATTATTTCTATTACAATTACAACAACAATTTTGCCTTCCAAATATTAAATTTAAAATAAAGTATAATATAATAACAGGTACGGCAATTATAAATAAAAAAACAAAAATAGGAAGTAATAGTATAAAAAATATCAACCACATAATAATTCACTCCTATTTAATTAGATGAAATAAAAAAATTATTGGTAATAATATAATACTAGTTATTAAATAAATTGAGATAAATTTTCATAATAGTTAAATATATGATATACTTATTTACGTTGTTGGAGGTATTTAATGATTGAAGAAAAAGTTCCAAATCATATTGCTATAATAATGGATGGTAATGGAAGATGGGCACAAAAAAGAGGATTAAAACGTACTAAAGGTCATAAAAAGGGTGCTGATACATTAAAAAAGATATGTGAGTATGGTTATGATAAAGGTATTAAAGTATTAAGTGTTTTTGCTTTTTCAACTGAAAACTGGAAAAGAGATGAAGAAGAAGTAAATTATCTTATGGAATTATTTATAAAAGTGTTTAATGATAACTTTGATTTTGTTAAGAAAAAAAATATAAAAGTAGTATTTTCTGGGCTAAGAGAAAAAATAAGTGATAAAGTCCAAAGGGCAATGGATAAAATAGTTAATGATACAAAAGATAATACTGATGGTATTTTTAATATATGTCTTAATTATGGGGGTCAAAGTGAAATAGTACAAGCCACTAAAAAAATAATCTTAGATATTAAAAAAAATAATATAGATATAGAAGATATAAATGAAAATACGTTCTCTAAATATTTATTTAATGATTTGCCCCCTATAGATTTACTTATAAGAACTAGTGGAGAATATAGGATAAGTAATTTTATGTTATGGCAAATGGCTTATTCAGAGTTTTATTTTACGGATGTATTATGGCCTGACTTTGATGAAAAAGAACTTGATAAGGCAATAGAGTCTTATAATAATAGAGAAAGAAGGTATGGAGGTATAAATAAAAAGTAATACCTTTTTTTAATGATTTTAAAAAATAGTTAAGATAATAAATACTTAAAAGAAAAACTAAATATAAACTAATATAGGTTAAATAAAAACT
>CANQAS010000049.1 GCA_947589535.1 uncultured Bacilli bacterium
TAAAGAATCCAGTAATAGCAGAATTTTTAGGATTTTCGTTAGAAGATTCTTATACAGAAACAGAACTAGAAACAAGTATTATAAACAATTTACAAAAATTTTTAATGGAACTTGGAAAAGGTTATGCTTTCGTAGAAAGACAACAACATATTCGGACAGAAAAAGGAGATTACTTCATTGATTTAGTCTTTTACAATTATATTTTAAAATGTTTTGTATTAATAGATTTAAAAACTACTCAAGTAACACATCAAGATATAGGACAAATGGATATGTATGTAAGAATGTATGATGAATTAAAAAAAGCTAAAGACGATAATCCAACAATAGGTATTTTACTTTGTTCTGATACAGATGCAGATATAGCAAGATATTCAGTATTACATGGAAATGAGCAATTATTTGCAACCAAGTATAAAACATATTTACCAACGGAAGAACAACTTAAGGCTGAAATTGAAAGTCAAAAAGCTATATTTGAAATACAACAACAAGAGAAAGAGGAAATTAATGAAGAACGAAATAGTTAATTTTTTTTATGGACACTGGGGTGAAATAGAAAAGGTTTTGAACATTTCCCAACATTTTGCATTCAGTGAATGCAAAATGTTATATATTACCTTTGAGTATTACTTTATTACAAGTACTAGATGAAAATGCAAAAGAGGCGTATGAAAAGAAAATGCTGAACATACATGAAGTGTAAGAAACTTGCAAAGAATCACCATATAGAGCTAAGATGGCATGAGATGAAGTATTAGGCTAAAATAGAAAAATAGTAGTCGACTATTTAAGTCAATAACTACTATTTTTTAGTCTTTATTTCAATACATAATATATATTCTTACCAGTTCCATTTTTTTCTATAATTTGGTCTTTTTGCATTTCACACAAGATAGCTTTTGATCTAGCTGATGATACATTAAACATATTATCTATTGTATCTCTTTTTATTTTTCCATATTTCTTTAAATAATCTATAATTTGGTCTTTTTGAGTTACTTTATTTATATATGATTCACTTATTTCTTCATTATAATTTACATTAGGCAATATTACTTTAAAAGAATTATCACTAATACTAAACTCTGGTTTCATATTAAACTCACTATAAATATCTAACATTCGTCCTATTCCTGTTCCATAACTTTCCACATATTTTAATCTATAAAAAACATTAGCAAGATTTTTATTTCTAGTTTGAGAAACCCCTGCAAAAATGTCATCAAAAGTAATTCCTGACATTAACCCCCCTAAGGAAATAACTTCTATTCTGTTATCAAAAACGGATATTAAAATATCTCCTGAATAATTATAATTTTGGTTAATAACGGCGTTCAACACAGATTCTCTAATAGCATATTTGGGATAATCATAAACATCCACTCTCTTATATTTTATAATTTTTCCTCTTATTCGATTAACTAAATTTAAATATTCTAAAGTTTCTTCAACTTGTTTAATAAGCGAACCGTTAAATTCTTTTCGATCCTTAAAAGTTATTTTATTATTTCCCTCAAAAATAGCACATTTAATTGAAAATGGACATTCATCAGATAATAATAAAGCTAAATTAGTATAATAATTATCTTCATTTAATAAATTTAATATTTTATATTTATCTTTATTAAAAATAATTCCTTTATTTTCAAATACATTTTTTACATAATCAAAATGTAAATCTTGATTACTAGATACTTCACTTTCAAATGAATCATGATTTTCTTTGATTAATTTTTTAATCATTGCATCAGAAGCTGGAGCCGAAACATTACCATATCTAAAAAATACCCCATTAGATATTATTCCTTTATCAGCTAAATAATAAGGTTTATTAGGAGCATTCATTATTTTTAATACTATAATTTCTTTACCTTCAAATTTATTAGTTTCTATCTTGGTATATAGTGATAAATCGGATTTTATTCCCTCCCGAATCATACCACTTAAAGCTTCAATATCTTTATTAATATTTTTTAATCCCTTAATAGTACCATCATCATTAACCCCAATATAAATTGTTCCCCCTTTAGTATTGGCAAAAGCCACAATTTCTTTCTTTATTTCTTTGGTTAACTCACTCTTTAATTCTACGTATTCATTTTCTACAAACATATTAGCAACCTCCAAAAATATTATATAATAAGTTTATTCGGCAACCTTTTCAGCAACCCTTTCGGCAACCTGCTGTTTTAGCTTGCTGCCTAGCACATTTTTAAATTGCATGTTATACTTATGAGGGTGGTAAATTTATGAAAAAAACTAATAATTCAGCTGTTTTTTTTAATATAGATAAAATTAAAAATACTATTATTGAAGGAGATACAATAGAAAACTTAAAAAAGTTACCAAATGAAAGTATTGATTTAATATTTGCTGATCCCCCCTATTTTATGCAAACTGAGGGTGAACTTCATAGAACAGATGGAACAAAATTTGCCGGAGTAGAAGATGAATGGGATAAATTTGGTAATTATGATGAATATGATAAATTTTGTTTAGACTGGTTAAAAGAATGTAAAAGAATTTTAAAAAAAGATGGAGCCATCTGGGTAATTGGCTCGTTTCAAAATATATACCGTCTTGGATATATAATGCAAAATTTAGATTTTTGGATATTAAATGATATTATCTGGTCAAAACCTAATGCTGCTCCCAATTTTGCCGGCACCAGGTTTCAAAATTCCCATGAAACTTTAATATGGTGTACTAAATCCAAAAAATCTAAATATACATTCAATTATAAAACAATGAAATATTTAAATAATAATAAACAAGATAAAAGTATCTGGGATATAGGTATATGTATAGGTAATGAAAGATTAAAAGACAAAAATGGCAAAAAAATACATTCTACCCAAAAACCAGAGAAACTTTTATATAAAATTATCCTATCAACTTCAAAACCAAATGATATAATTTTAGATCCTTTTTTTGGAACTGGCACAACGGGAGCCATAGCAAAACTACTAGGAAGAAATTATATAGGAATTGAAAGAGAACATAGTTATAATGAAGCTGCTCAAAAAAGAATCAAGAGTATAGTTCCTTTAAATGATGATATTTCTAATTTAAAATTAGAAGTTAAGCCCCCGAAAGTTCCTATGAAGAAACTAATAGAAGCTGGCATCATAAAAGAAAATGAAATTTTATATAATAAAGATGGAAAAAAAATATGTAAGGTTAATATAGATGGAAATGTTGATGATGGAACGGAAATATTATCAATTCATAAAATGTCGGCGAAATACTTAAATAAAACCAATTATAATGGTTGGGACTACTTCTATATAAAAAAAGAGGAATTAATATCAATAAATAAATTAAGATATGATTATATGGAGGAAAAACATGATTAATATATTAGAATATGAAGATTTTGTTGATGAATTAAAGTTAACAGTTTACAAAAATGCAAAAGCTAATTTAATAAATAAAGTTGCTTCCAATCCCGATAGATATATTGGCATTTTTAGACCCACCTCCCCCGAATTAAAATTAATCCAAAATATTACACAATCACATGAAATAAGCTTTGGAGACTTTATCGAAGATATAATTACAAATTATTTAGGAAAATATTATACTAATCTTCCCAAAAGAGCAATTTATCAAGGGGAAGTAATCCTCTTTGATCAATTATTTCAATATAATAATAAAATTATTATGATTGAACAAAAAATGCGAGATGATCACGATTCCACGAAAAAAAGAGGACAATTTGAAAACTTTTTAAAAAAGGTTTCCTATTTAAAGGAAACATATCCCAATAATAATATAGAAGCAGGAATGTGGTTTGTTGATCAATCTTTAGTTAAAAATAAAAAATATTATCTTCAAAAAATAAAAGAAAATCAAAATAA
Source organism: uncultured Bacilli bacterium (assembly GCA_947589535.1). Lineage (GTDB taxonomy): Bacteria > Bacillota_I > Bacilli_A > RF39 > UBA660 > Aphodocola. The sequence continues at coordinate 3,864 of CANQAS010000049.1, forward strand.
GGGAGCAAAATTAAATTTATTTTATGGAGAAGAATTTACTAAATATTTAGAAAAAGAAGCAATATGGGATGAAATGACTGAATATTTACTAAAGTGGAAAATGTCAGAAGAAAGTAAAATTGAATTAAATTTTGAAAAAGATTGGAAAGAAACAAAACAAGAATTATTAAAAAATGTTTCTAAAAACTCTTGGAAAAAAATCATAAACAATAAAGAAATTGTCCAAAAAATTTTACCAATCTTATTTCCAAGTGGTAAATATAAAGAAATATTAGATGAATTAAATATAAAATATTAGGGGTAATGCTATTAAGCATTACTCCTTTTTGGTAATAAAAAAAGAAGATTTCTCTTCATTATCTCTATAACATCTTTTTAAGTTTCTATTCCATTAGAAAAATAAGAATCTATTACTTTACCAGTATTTACATCTACTTTCACATAACTACCATTATTTAAAAGTACTTTATAATAAAATTTATTATTATCATATTCTAAATAATACTCACCCTTTATAGTTTTTGAACTACCATTAGTAAATATTTTCTTAACATTCTGTTTAGCTAAATCTAAAGCTGTCTTCTTTATATCATTAATATCAATCCTTTTTGATGCCTCTAAACCATTATCTAAAAGATTAACTGGAACAGAACTTGCCTCTTCTTTAATACTGCCATTTTCAATACAAATTGAAAAATTTGTTTTATTAACAATTGCCATATCAAGCATTTGATATACCATAAATATCATATTATTATTTAATGTATCATAATTAAAATTACCAATATAAAAGGTTATAGATGGATATGTTTCTTCCAAATAATTAGCAATAGTTTCATAATAACTTAATATTTCTTCTTTATTTTCTTTTCCTTTATTTTCTATTAATTCATCTGTGTAATATAAATTATTTAATACTTTATTATATTTTCTTTCTTGTATATTGGCTAAATTAGCATTTATTGTTATATTAGGAATAATTTTTATAACCCCAATAATAATTATTAAAGTTACCAAAACAAGAATAAATACCCCGAATAATTGATTACTATTTCCTTTTTTGGACTTCACTTTCTTACTACCTCTTTTCCTTATAAACCATTATAGCATGAAAACTAAAACCTTACCTAGGTTTATTTTCATTATAATCGATATTCCAAAGTCCTAATTTTCCCTTTATGTCTTTATTATAATTTATTTTTTTAACATTACTTAATTTCCACGCATATCCAGTTCTCTTTTTTGACCCATAGGCAATATTTTTTTCATTTATTATTTTCTTATTTAATTCTTCATCTAACTCTAAACAATCTTCTAAATCTACAATGGCTAAAATTCTTTTCGCAGGAAAATCTAAATTTAAGTCTTTAAATCTAGCCATTTCATCTTTATCAACCCCTGACCCAGCGTGGATTAATAATTTTCCTCGATAATTTGTTTTCCAAGATCTAAACTCATATTTTTTTATGCCCTCAGCCACCAAAGTTGCCCAAGGCTGTTTTATTGTTAATACTTTCATTTCAATCATTTCTCTAACTTTCTTTATATCTTTTAAAAAGACAATGTTAAAATCAAACATTGTCTTTTCTATGATCCATATTAACTAGTCTAAAAATATCTCCAATATATTTGTATGCTCCTCCAAATAAAGAGGAAATTTCATAGTGATCATCAAAAAGTTTAACTAATATATTTTTAATTTCTTCGAACTTATAATAATCTCTATAAGCAACGCTGTTAAATAAACCTAATTTTAATTTTTCTATTTGATTGGCTATTTTTACTTGATCTTTACCATATGTATCTAAAAATTCAAAAGCATCATTTAGTTGTTTTAAAAGCGAACCAGTAAACTTTTTGTTATCTTTAATTTCATTTTCGTTATTTCCATCATAAATAACAAAAGATATATTATAAGGACATTCATCAGAAAAAAGATAACCTATATTCGTATATTTTCCACTTAAGGTCACAATATGTAAAGCTTTTAAGGTATTATCATTTGCTTCCATATTATTTTTTTCTAATATTTTCTTTAAATATTCAAAATGTAAGTCTTGATTACTTGAAATATTGTCTTCCAAAAATTTATCGTTTTCTAACATCTTATTAATATCATCTTCTGTGGCTTCTACTGAGGTTTCCCCGCGTCTTACAAAAACACTTGATATTTTATATCCATCCTTTTTTAGATATACTGGCTTATTAATAGCTTCTCTAATATCTAATTTAATAACATCTTTGCCATCTATATTTTCAGTACAAATAAATCCAGGAACCATACTAAAATCGAGGCTAATATCAAAACTAATATCATCAGTAATCGTTGCTTTTAATTCTTCTAAATCTTTTTCAACATCCTTTAGTCCTACGACTTCTCCATTATTGTCAATACCAATATAAATTGTTCCAGCATTAGAATTAGCTAATGCTATAATATCCTTGACAATTTCCTTAGTAAATTCAGGTTTTAATACCATATTTTGACTTTCTTTATACATTTTCATCACCGCTTATATTATATACAAAATTTAAAATATTTCAAGTTTTTTTCAAATTTTCAAATTTTGTGTTTTTTTCAAATTTACTTTTATTTATTAACTATTCCTACTATTACCAAAGGTACCTTATTTGAGGAACCAAATACCCTTTCAATATTAATAGAAACCAAGGAAAATATACAATTATAATATCTTAAATATCTATCATTTTTAAAATTTTAAAAATTTTTCTTTGCAAATATAAGCACCTGAGGTAAAATAATTTATGGGAAAGCACTTCAAAGTTATTAGAATAAATTTAAAATTGCATTAATTTTATTACACTATAACAATTAGGTGTTTTCCTATCTTGACTAAATAACGCCACTTTTCATCATTTGAAAAGTGGCACCAACACCAATATTTTTCTTGAGCCTTGAGTAGTCAAATACGGGAACTCAAATCCAATCTTATTTTAAGTGTAATTAATATCTAATTATGCCCTAGTAAGTGATTTTGAGTTTCCGCCTCAAGCGTTAAAGCGTTAAATTTTTTTTCTTGCAAGTTAGGCAAATCTTTGATACAATTTATTTGTACGCAGGTGTAGTACAGCGGTTAGTATGCGACCTTGCCAAGGTTGAGACGGCAGTTCGATTCTGCTCACTTGCTCCAAATTGAAATATCCCCCGTATTTACGGGGTTTTTAATTGCTTTTTGTTATTTACGTAGCATTTACGTAGCATTTTATAAATAACAAATACATTAATTTAATATTAAGAACTAAAACTAAAAAAGAACTATATACTACTTTGCACCTTAAAAAGAAAAGAAATATCATGTTCCCAATGTCAGGAATTGTGATAAGAGCAGAAACTAAAAAACAGTTTTTTTAAATCTTATTAAAGTTTAAAATATCCCATAAAACCTCACATTAAAGGTATTGCAACAAATAACTTTAATACACAATTGTTGTTTTTTGCTACGTAAAATGCTACGTAAAAACATATTATGAAATGTATTAATTTAAAACAAAAATTTAATCATAAATTAGTATGCAAAAAAAATAATAAAGAAATAAACATAAAAGATTGTAATAATTGTAAATATAAAGAATATAAACAAAATATAAAATCAAATTCATTAAGTAATAACAAAACAAAATATAATAAAAGTCCAAAATTAAGAAAACTTGAACGAAAGCGTTTTAGTCTATTTACTGATGACTTAGAACACTGTATAATCTGTGGTTCTACTTATCAATTAACTTGGCACGAGATATTTGGCGGCAAAAACAGACCAAATTCAATGCGTTATGGGCTATGCCTTAGGATTTGTCTATCTTGCCATGAAAAGTATCAAGAAGACGTTAATTTTAATGAATTATGGCATAAAAAAGGACAAGCTATATTTGTTAAGACTTATCCTGATTTAGATTTTGTTAATATATTTAAAAAGAATTATTTCAGGATAAATTCATGAAATAGCAAAAAATCCACATATATGATAAAATCTACCTAAAGGTAGTGATAAATTATGGCAA
>CANQAS010000050.1 GCA_947589535.1 uncultured Bacilli bacterium
TTTATTTTCTATACTAGCTTTAATAAAGGAACTAAATAAAGGATGCGCTTTAGTTGGTCTTGATTTGAATTCTGGATGAAATTGACAAGCAATAAAATGTTTATGTTTTGGTAATTCTATAATTTCTACTAAATTAGCTTTTTCGTTTATACCAGAAAATACCATACCATTCTTTTCTAAAACTTCTTTATAACTATTATTAAATTCATATCTATGTCTGTGTCTTTCTAATATTTTTTCTTCTTTATAAGCTTTATATGTTAGCGTTTTTTTATCAATCTTACATTCATAATTACCTAAACGAAGAGTTCCACCTAGGTTAACAACGGATTTTTGATCTGCCATTAAATCAATAATTTTTTCTTTACAAGTAGGTTCAAATTCAGTTGAAGATGCTTCTTTAATACCACATACATTTCTAGCAAATTCTATAACAGCAAGTTGCATACCAAGACATATTCCTAAAAATGGAATATTATTTTCCCTAGCGTATTTAATAGCCATTATTTTTCCTTCTGTACCACGTGTTCCAAAACCACCTGGTACTATAATTCCTTTAGAATTTATAAAGACTTCTTTTAAATTTGTTTTAGGATCTTCTAATTTTTCTGAGTCAATCCAGTTTATATTAATTTTAACGTTATGTTTATATCCGGCATGTCTTAGACTTTCAGCTACTGAAAGATAAGCATCATGAAGTTCAACATATTTACCAACTAATGCTATTTCTACCGTATCTTTTAAATTATTAACCGTTTTTATAAGATTTTTCCAATAATCTAAGTTAGCTTTTTTTACAGGAAGATTAAATTGTTTTAAAATTATTTCATCTATCTTTTGCTCATAAAATTTTATTGGTATTTCATAAATGTTTTTAACATCTACTGAGTCTATTACGTTTTGTATTGGTACTGAGCAAAACAAACTTATCTTTTCTTTTATATTAGAACCTGAATCATATGGAACTCGACATACAATAGAATCAGGCCTAATACCCATGTTTCTTAAGTCCCTAACACTGTTTTGAGTTGGTTTAGTTTTTAGTTCTCCTGAACCGTAAATATATGGTATTAATGTACAGTGAATAAAAAATACGTTTTCAGATCCTTTTTCTAATTGTATTTGTCTTAGTGCTTCGATAAAACTTTGAGATTCTATATCCCCAACTGTACCACCAATTTCAGTTATAACAATATCAGCTTTACTAGATATTCCCGCTTCATATACTTTATTTTTTATTTCATTTGTTATATGAGGTACCATTTGTACGGTTGCTCCTAAATAGTCACCATGTCTTTCTTTATCAATTACGGCTTTATAAATTTTACCACTGGTAATATTTGAAGTATAGTTTAATTCTTCGTCTATAAATCTTTCATAATGACCTAGATCAAGGTCAGTTTCACAACCATCATAAGTTACAAAAACTTCTCCATGTTGAATAGGATTCATAGTTCCAGGGTCAACGTTTATATAAGGATCAAATTTTTGCATAAATACTTTGTATCCCCTAGATTTTAATAATAAAGCAACAGAGGATGCAGTAATTCCTTTACCTAAACCTGATACTACTCCTCCAGTTACAAATACATATTTTGTCACATTACACCTCCTAAAATAAAAAAGAACCAGAGAACTCGGTTGTTCTCTGGGCTCTCTTTAATTATACTTCTTTATTTACATAAAGTAAATATTTATAATCAAATTCATAAGCCTAATTTTATTTTATTATTAATTCTTCATAACCTGTTTCTGGATCAAATTCTCTTTTATATTTTACATTTGGTATGCTTAATATACAAACTTCAGCAGTGGTATTTACAATACATCCATTTTTTAAGTGACCACCAATAGTATTTCCTTCTTCATCAGATACAGATATATGAATGTGAACTCCATCTTCGGATAATGTTCCTGTTATACTTACAATTTCAAATTGTCCATTTTTCTCTAGAATACTTTTACCATCAGCTAATCTAATGGTAAGCTTACTTAAACATCCTACGCAACATAAAATAACTCCTGAAATCTTATTATTAATTGCATATTCTTCAATTTCATTTTTTAAATCCATCCCTTTTTTTAAACGAAAGGTATTGTACATCAAATCATCTCCATATTAATCTTATATAGTATATTTTTATTATATCATAAAAAAACAGATTGAAACTAATCTGTTAATTATTAAACTTTTTTTAATGGGTACTTTATACTTGATTTTTATTTTTTGATGACTAATTCATTAATAAAATTTTATTGATTTATTTTTACATCATACATTCTCAAATTAGATTTTAATTATACTTCATATTCGTATTAAAATATATATAAATTAAATAGTGCAACATTTCTATTATAAAAAAAGAATAGATTTTCAACATCTACCTTTTTTATTCAAATTTTAGTTAATAAATTGTTGCTTTCTACTATTTTTGCATAATGAATGTATAGGGCATACAGGGTAGCTAGGTTCATCATTTTCTCTTATTGCTTCTTCTGCACTTCCCAAATATATAATTCTTCTTCCACAGTATTCCGAAAGTTTTTTTCTTAATAATTCTATAAATGAATTTAAATCGGTTGTCTCACCTTTTATTATTGCATTATACATAGAGTTTAATTCATTATCTTGATTAACAAATTCATAAAAGTAAAAATCTACTAAGAATGAAGCTATTTCATCATTAAAAGGCATAATATTAGAATGAAATATATCTTTTTCATCCTTATCAGTACGATAATAGTGAATAGTATCAATCGCTCCAAAATCGGTACCATCATACATGAAATTATATTTCATATCATAACCTTTTATATGTTTTTGACTAATTTCATGTGTAGCTTTAGCAAATTTATCAATTGCTGAAGTAAGAATATTAAGATTTACACTTAATGCATCAATCTCAGTTAATATAAACCCTTTACATGGGTTCATCCAACATGCTTCTAACACATCATCAACATAAACCACGCCTTTTGTAAAATAATATAGCTTATTATTTACATCGGAAAACTGTAATAGCTTTTCTTCTTCATAAACTATGTCGTTAAATAAGTCTTCATCTCTTAGATGCTTTAAAATTTTTCCGCCTTTTATTTTGTAAACCACACTTTCACTTGATGCCGAACCAATAGGCATTCTTCCTGCTATAAGTGAGTTAAATTCTTTTCTAGTTAATCTTTGTACTTTATCCATAATACCCCTCAGTGGTCATATATTATAACACTTACAAAATAATAGTCAATATATAATTATAAATTTAATTCTCTGGGTTGATTTTTATATATTATTGTAAAAAAAGAAAAATAAAATTTTATATCATATGAAACTTTAAATTAAAATAATTGTTTAAACGTATATTTTATTATATAATAAAAACATATATGGAGGTTTTGAAATGTGGTTATTAGATAAAGATAATGAAAAATATGCTCATAAATATAAGTTGAAAATAAATGAACAAAATTCACATATAATTCTTGATATTATTCAAAGTGAATTGGCAAGTCCTAAAATAATATTTTTTAGTTCTGATTTTATTAGTTCAAATAAAAATAAAATGGAAGCAAATAAATATGGAATACGAAGAATTCATCAATCTCCTCTTAGAACAGAATTCATACAAAAATCGTTAAAAAAAAGAAAGAAGTATAAAGAAGGTGAATGTGAAAATTATACTGAAATATATAAATATGATAATCAATATTCATTATCTTTAATGAAAAATATTTTGATCCCATATTATTCATTAAATCAAATTGCAGACGTTGAAGAAAATTCGAACATTGCTAAGGCTTATTTAGAAAATGGATTTGAACGATTCAGTATGGGAATTAAATTAAAAGAAATGTTAGATACTTATCTAGTTGATTCAGAAGGCTTTCTACATATTTGTGAATCTTTAAAGGATAATGAAGTTTTATTGAATATCTTAATAAGTCAATATTCTGATATAACTCTTTTTAAAAAAATTTTTTCATATTGTGATTTAGAATCAGTTAAAAGAATTGATGTTAAAGAATTAAAAAAATTTAATAAAATATATCAGCAGCAAATGCCATGTTTGGCCCGTTTAAATTATGAATTTAATGAAGCTAAACAAAATACGGAAATAGCAAAGCAATTAAAATTAAAACCAAATTTTATAATGAATGATAGATATAAAAAATAAGCAAGAGCAACAATAAGTTGTTCTTTTTTATACAAATTATTATTTTTAAAGATATAATCTAATGACTATGCATGTATATAATTATAAAAAGTAGCTTGTATATTTCTTTTTTGAATATATATTATAATTATACCAACAAAAGTTCCACTAGTAGGATATGAAAATAACAACAGTAATCTTTTGTATATTGACTGAAAAATAATATAAAAAAACGACTTTTTCAAGTCGTTTTGTTTTTTTATGGCAGGGGATGAGAGAATCGAACTCCCAACAGTGGTTTTGGAGACCATTATTATACCATTTAACTAATCCCCTAAATGGAACAAGTAAATTATAACACAAAAAATGCTATTATTACAATAATTTGTTATAATATATTAGAATTTTTTCTTGTTTGATTACTAATAATTAAATATATGTTAATATAGGTTATTAATATGAATATAATTAACTGGTGATATAAATGAACGTTAGATTAAATATACCTTATCCTAAGGTTATGGTAGAAGAAAAGAATCCATATTATGCGGATTTACTAAGTCAAGACTATGCTGGAAATGATGGTGAACTAGGAGCTATACTTCTTTATTCTTACCAACATTTTGATAAGTTTAAAACAAACGAAGAATTATCTAAAATATTATCAGAAATAGCCATTGTAGAAATGAGACACCTGGAACTGTTGGGTGAAACTATTAGACTTTTAGGTAAAGAACCGATTTATAAAACATGTGAAGCACAACGTGGAGATTGTGTCATGTGGACAACGTCTAGTCTTGATTATACAACTAATTTAAAAGAACTTTTAAAAGAAGATATTAAAGTAGAGATATGTGCAATAAAAAATTATAAACACCATAAAAGATTAATAAAGGATAAGTACATAAAAACGCTTATTGATAGAATATTACTGGATGAAGTAAGACATTTAGAAATTTTTAATAAGCTATATAATGGACTTTGCCTTAATAATAAAACAGAGGAATAAATTTTATTCTTCTGTTTTATAATATTCTTCTAAAGTTAGATTGTTTTTCGTTAGATACTTAGCAAGGTCAACACCTACGTACCTAAAGTGCCATGGCTCATATTCATAACCAGTTATATCTTCTTTTCCTTGTGGATATCTTATAATAAATCCATAAAGATATGCAATACTTTCTAAGTAAAAATATTCATCACTATTATAATCGGTGTTCGTTGCATTTTTATCCTTTGATATTACAAAATCAAATGCTATACCAGCGTTATGTTCAGAAGCTCCAGGTTTTGCAACGTATTTCTCTGCATATTTTGTTCCGTATTTTATCTCATATTGCTTATATATATTTTCTGAATCTTTAAATGATCTAAAACCATCTCTTATATTTAAAAAGTATCCTTTGTTTTCAACTGCTTTTTTAAGCTTAATATAATTATTATAGGTTGTTTTTTCAATTTTTATATTTGGATATATATTGTTTTTTACGTCTACTTGTTTATATAAGTCTAATACTTCTTGACTTATTTGATTGGCTTTATTTATTAAAATTTCATATTTTTCATCATATTTAACTTTTACTGTTTCTAAATTATTAGATGAAGAATTCATCTTTTCATTAGTATCTTTTTTACTTTTATATATTGTTGCAGCAATATTATTAATTTCATTATTTGCATACATACTAAAACCAAAAAACATTATTATAAATATAAATGAAAAGATTATGGAATTTTTAATTATTATTGAATGAAAACTATTTTTTTTATTTGAATTACCAAATGTAACAATTGATTTACTTTCTTCGAGTTTATAAAACTTCATCTTCTCTTTTTTCATTTTATACCTCTTTATTTATAAAAGAATTATATCATATAAAGAGTAAAAAGAAAATAATTTTAATGCTATAAAGGCAAATATGATGTTATAATTTATATATAAATATGAAGGTGTGATGATGAATAAAAATTTATTTAATGAGTGTAAAGTTAAAATAGAAAATAGAGTAAACGAAATACTAGACAAAGAAATAAGTAAATATAATGATAATGAGTTCATAAAAGAGTCTTTATGTGAATTAAAAAGACTTTCTCAAGGTGGTAAAAGAGTACGGGGATATTTGGTTAAATTAGGTCAAATGTTATTTGGGAAAGATGATACTTCATATATTGATTTAGCTGCTGCAATAGAAATATTTCAAACTGCAATTTTAATACATGATGACATAATTGATGAAGCTGATAAAAGACGTGGTATGGATACAATTAATTCAAAATATAAAGGACATGTTGGTATTTCAAAGGGTATATGTATAGGGGATCTAGGTTTTTTTATATCATATAGAATAATAAATAATTCTAATATTAGTGAAGAGTTAAAAGATGAAATAATTAAGATATATTCTAAAACACTCCATAACACCGTTAATGGTGAAATAGTTGATGTTGAGTTACCTTTGAAATCTTTAGAATATCATATAAATATGGATGAAAAAATAATATATGATATATATGTTAATAAAACTGCTTGGTACACGATAATAGGCCCTATTTTAATAGGTGCTTCATCAGCTGGAGCAAGTGAAAAGGATAAGGAAAAATTAATAGAGATGGGAACTAACTTAGGTATTGCTTTCCAAATCAAAGATGATTTATTAGGATTATATTCAAGTGTTAACAATATAGGTAAAACCCTTAATGATATAAAAGAAGGTAAACAAACTGTTATTTATAAGTATGCTATTGATAATGCTAGTAAAGAAGAATTAGAAGTAATCAGTAAATACTATGGTAATGAAAATGTTACTGATGAAGAAAGTGAAATTATAATTAATCTTTTTGATAAATTGGGTGCTAAAAAAAATGCTGAAAATTTAGTGGAGGAATATACTAGTAAAGGTATAGACATAATTATATCTATGAATGTTAAAAATAAGGATTTATTTATAGATTTTGCAAATTAT
>CANQAS010000051.1 GCA_947589535.1 uncultured Bacilli bacterium
AAGAAATAGTTTTAACGGGTATTCATACTGGTCATTATGGTGCTGATTTAGATAACTATGATTTTAGTGATTTATTAGTTGAACTAGAAAAAATAAAAGGTTTAAAGAGAATAAGAATTTCTTCAATAGAAATAACGGAGTTAAATGATAAATTTTTAAAAACCCTTAAAGATTCTAAAAAAATAGTTAATCACTTACATATTCCGCTTCAAGCGGGATGCAATCGCACTTTAAAACTAATGAATAGAAAGTATGATAAAGAGTATTACTTAGATAAAATCAAAAAAATAAGAAAAATAAGACCTGATATTGCCATTACAACTGACGTAATAGTTGGTTTTCCAAATGAAACCGATGACGATTTTAAAGATACGATAAACTTCGTTAAAAAGATAAATTTTGCAGGTGGACATGTATTTCCTTTTTCTAAAAGAGATGGTACTTTAGCAGCTAAAATGAAGGGTCAGTTATCAAATGATGAAAAACACTTAAGATGTAAAAAATTAATAAAAATATTTAATGAACTAGAAGATAATTATTATGAAAATCACATTAATAAAACAGTATATGTAATACCAGAAACATATAATGATGGTTATTTAACTGGTCATACTGATAATTATTTAAAAATATTATTTAAGGGGTGTAAAGAGTTAATTGGAAAAGAAGTAAAAGTAAAATTAATAAAATACACTGATAAGATATTAATCGCAACATTAATAAGTGAGTAATTAATATATGCATATATGGAGGATATTTTATGAATATAGAGCAATTAGAAAAAATAATAAAGCAAATAGAAAAGTACCAGTTATGGGATGAAATTAAAGATGTTGAAAAGTGGTTTGAAAGTCTAACCAATAAGGAAATTAATAATTTTATAAAACTAAATGTTAAAGTGACGAAATCTATAATAAAGTATAAACATTTACTAATAAGTTTATTAGATAGTGATTATTATTTACATGATATAAAGTTAATATCAAATGCCAGAACTGATTATATTGCACAATGCTTAAGTACTGTAGCTCGTGATGGTGCCTCATTAGAAAGCCCGCATCATGAAAATGATATGGAGTTAATAGCAAATTCAAAGAGCGATGAAGAAGCAAAAGAAAAATTAAGTAATATAATAAATAGATTAAAAAATAAAGAGAATAATTCTAATAAAAATAAATTAACTAATGATGAAAAAATAGATATAATATATGAGAATGCTATTAAATATGTTGATGGAGATAAAACAAAGGAACTTCCACCAGAAGTATTTAAAATAAAAAATAATTAAAGAAAAATAAACTTATTAAAAAGTTTGGTATAAATTACCAAGCTCTTTTTGTTTCGACAATCTTTTTAAAAAAAATTCATATAATAAGCAATTCGAAAGGAAATATTATATGAACTATTATAACGAAATAAAAAACGTACTTATAAATAATGAATTATATAAAAAAGTAAAGGACTATTCTAAAGACAAAAATGATTTAACTACATATTATAACGTTGGCAAATTACTTAATGATGCTGGTAAACATTATGGTGATGGTATTATAAAGAAGTATTCTTTAAAATTAACAAGTGAGTTAGGTAGAAAATACGATACTACAACTTTAAAAAGAATGAGACAATTTTTCAACATTATAGAAAAAGGTGCGCCAATGGCGCACTTATTAACTTGGAGTCATTATATAGAATTATTGCCATTAAAAGATATAAATAAAATAAATTATTATATAAAGATAACAGAAGAGCAAAATTTAAGCAAAAGAAAACTACGTGAAAAAATTAAAAATAAAGAGTATGAAAGATTAGATGAAAAAACAAAGCATAAATTAATAAAACAAGAAAATAATAAAATAGAAGATTTTATTAAGGATCCAATCATAATTAAAAATAAAAATAATTATGATAGTGTATCAGAAAAACTATTACAACAACTAATATTAGAAGACATTCCATCATTTTTAAGCGAATTAGGAAGCGGCTTTTCATTTATTAAAAATGAGTATCCAATAAAAATAGGAAATACTTATAATTACATAGACTTACTTTTGTATAACATAGATTTTAATTGTTACGTGGTAATAGAGCTTAAAACTACTGAACTTAAAAAAGAACACATTGGTCAAATAGAAATATATATGAATTATATAGATAAAAACATAAAGAAAATATATCAAGAAAAAACAATTGGTATAATAATATGTAAAAAAGATAATAAGTTTATAATTAGTTATGCATCTGATGAAAGAATTATATCTAGAAAGTATGTGTTAAATTAACTTACTAGTTTTAAAAAAATATTTATGATAGAATAATATTAGTAAAGGATTTAAAACTAATGGATACATATATTAAAGGAACGTATAAAAAAACTATTTTTTCATCTAACGATGGTTTTGTTGTTGGATTAGTAAAGATAAAGGAAACTTCTAATCAAGATTTATTGGATTATGTTGGTAAACAATTTACGTTTACCGGATTATTTGCACAGTTAAACATAGATGAAGATTATGTATTTTATGGTGAGTTAATTGATAATCCTAAATATGGATTTCAATATAAGGTAAATAAATACGAAAAAATAATGCCTGAGGATAAAGATGGATTAATACTATTTTTATCAAGTGATATTTTTCCAGGGATTGGTGAAAAAACCGCTAAACAAATTGTAGATACTTTAGGAGAAGACTGTTTAAAATTAATTTCAGATGATTACGAGGTTTTACTTAAAGTACCCAAAATAACTGATAAAAAAGCAAAAGATATTCAAAATAAATTAATTAAGTATAATGAAAGCTTTGAAATTGTTGTTTATTTAACTAATTTTGGTTTTAATATGAAAGATGCACTGAAAATATATAATCACTATTTGGAAGATACAATAAGAGTATTAGAAAATAATCCATATGAACTAATTGATACGATAGATGGAATTACTTTTTCTAAAATAGATGAATTAAGAGGAAAAACTAATATTGATATCGATGATGAAAGAAGATTATTTGCATTAATTATCTATGTTATGAAAAACGTATGTTTTATGACTGGTGATACATATTTAGAATTAGAAACAATTTATAATGCTATTAAAAACGTGTATGAAGAAGGCATTAGTGAGGATCAATTAAATTATTATTTAGTACAATTAAATAGTTTGGGTAAAATAATAATAGAAGATGGTAAATTTATTTTAATAGAATATTATAAAAATGAACATTATGTTGCATCTTCTGTATATGATTTATCAAATAGAGAAGATACTAAAGTAAAAGATATTGATATCAAAATAGAAAAATTAGAAAGCTTTTTTGACATCGAATATAATGATGAACAAAAACGTGCAATAAAACAAGCAATAATTAAAAATCTTTCAATTATAACAGGCGGACCAGGTACCGGAAAAACTACGATAATAAAGGGGATAACTCAGGTTTTTAAAATGATTTCTGGTTATTCATTTGATAAATTACAAGAAAAAATGATTTTACTTGCACCAACAGGCAGAGCTGCTAAAAGAATGAGTGAAGCATGTTTATATCCAGCATCGACCATTCATAGGTATTTAAAGTGGAACAAAGAAACTGGTGAATTTCAATATAACGAACACAATAAAGTTCATGCTGAATTCATAATAGTAGATGAAACAAGTATGATTGATATAGATTTAATGGCTAACTTTTTTAAAGCGATGCCAAGAAATATAAAACTTGTATTCATAGGAGATTATAATCAATTAGAAAGTGTTGGACCAGGTAAAGTTTTAAAAGATTTTATAGATTCAGATATGATTAATACGATATTTTTAAAACAAATATATAGACAAGATCAAAATTCTTTTATAACGGAACTTGCATATGAAGTAAATACTGGTGAACTTACGGAAAGTTTTTTAGAAAAAAAGGATGATTATAATTTTATTAAGTGTGATACAAATGACGTTTTAAAAGCGGTAACAGACGTATGTAAAATAGCAGTTAATAAAGGTTATGATTTAAAAAACGTGCAAGTTTTAGCACCTATGTATAAAGGAATAAATGGTATAGATAACCTAAACCGTATTTTACAAAAAATATTTAATCCAAAAGATGATTCTAAAAACGAAACATACGATGCAGATGTTATCTATAGGGAAGGAGATAAAATTCTTCAGTTGGAAAATATGCCTGACGATAATGTGTTTAATGGTGATATTGGTTTTATTGAAAAAATAAGTGGAACTGAAATAACCGTTGATTTTGATGGTAACAAAGTTAAATATATACCTAAAGATTATAAAGCTATAAAACATGGTTATGCAATAAGTGTTCATAAAGCCCAAGGTAGTGAATTTGAAATTGTTATAATGCCAATTATAAAAGATTATAGATTAATGCTTTATCAAAAATTAGTATATACGGGAATCACAAGAGCTAAAAAATCTCTTATTTTGTTAGGTGATCCATCGGCATTTGTTAAAGCAGTTTACAATGAAGGTAATAAAGAAAGAAAAACAAATTTAAAAAAAATATTAACCGAGAACATTTTATAGTATATGAAAAAATAATAGTTACATACTAATAATGGCATTATCAAATATGCCAATTTCATATTTTTTAAATGGAAGGTGATAATTAATGAAAGCACTAAATAATCTTGGATGGATGCTTTTAGGTGTTGCCGTAGGATCAGGTGCATTTTATTGTTATAATGAATGTTCTTGTAATGGTGGTATTAAGCAAACAATAAATAAGGTTAAGAAAAACGCAAGTAAAAAGTTAGAAAATATGATGGAACAATAGTTTCTTTATGGAAACGGTGACAGACATGTGTTTGTCACTTTTTATTTTTTGTGTGATTAATAATAAAAAGTGTTATAATAAAAATACGGAGGTAATAAAATGAAAAAGAAAAACTTTAGTTTATCACTTATAACATCAATTATATTTGTGGTATTAGGTTTGTTTTTATTTATAAGACCAGATGCTACAATAACAACTATATCTTACATAATAGGAGGAACATTATTAGTATTAGGTATTTTATCAATAATAAGATATTTTAAATCGGATTATGGTATTAATGCACTTGATTTTGACTTAGTATATGGCGTACTTGTTATAATTGCAGGATTATATCTAATATTTAATCCAACGATGCTTGCTACTATATTTCCAATTATCTTAGGTATATGGATAATAGTTAATTCGGTTACTAAATTTCAATATGCCTTAGTATTAAAGAAAATAGATAAAACCGATTGGAAATATACCTTATTAATATCATTTTTAACTTTTACTTGGGGAATAATACTTTTAATTAATCCACTCGAAAGTGTTTTAGCAATAACACAAGTAATAGGGATATTTATCATAATATATGCAGTTTTGGATATAATTGATAATTTTATATTAAAAAGAAATGAAGAAGAAATAAATACAATTTACATTAGAAAAAAATAAGTCTTACGTAAAGTAAGACTTATTTAATTGAATTAGAGTTTTTGATGTGATAATATATGATAAGAAGGTGGTACTTTATGAAGGATAAAAAAGGTTTTACAATAGTAGAATTACTAATAACAATAACATTAATGTTATTAATACTTGTATTAGCAATAGTAGATTTTAACAAAGTAAGTAAAAATAAAAAAGAAGACTTATGGCAACTTGTAAAGAAGCAAATAGAAGATGCAGCGGAAGATTATTTTACCACTAATGAATATTTGTTTGAAGGATTGGTAAATGGTAGTAAAGGAACTATTTCCGTTGGAAAATTAGTAAAAGAAGATTATATTAATAAGGTAGTTGATCCAATAACAGGTAAAACTATATCTAAGTGTGCAATTGTAAATATAACAAAAAAAGACGATAAGTATAATGTTAAATTTGATGAAAGTTCAAAAAATTCTACAAACGTTAATTGTGATACTAATAATTCTGTTGTTGTGGTTGAACCTGGTGGACCTACCGCTACTGTTAAAGCAAAGTATAATGGTAAAGAACATGAAAAATTTCCATCTTGGCTTAATTCAAAACACCTAGACCCAAGTGTTGTTGTGTACCCAAAAACTAACGGTAATGGGCAAATTGTATCAACTGTAATAGGTGGTGTAAATGGTAAAGAGTATAAGATAACAGATGAGACTAAAGGAAAAACATTAGATGTTGTTGTTACAAATTCATCTGGTAAACGATATATAGCATTTATAGATTATCGCAGGGATATTAAACCACCAGTTGGTAGTATAAACATAAGACAAAAAGATAGTTGGGCATCTAGTAATGTTTATTTAGATTTAACTGCCTCTGATAATATAAGCGGAATAAATGAATTCGTAATAGATAAAAAAAATAAATTTGATGGGACACAAAGCACTCTTACTTGGAGTAAAAAAAGTCTAAGTTATAGTTTTGGATCTGTAACTTATAATGGTGATACTAA
>CANQAS010000052.1 GCA_947589535.1 uncultured Bacilli bacterium
AAAAGAACATACAAAATATGTTCTTTTTTTTGTCGATTTTAGAACAACATTTTAATAGTGATTTTATCATACACTTATTACAGGTGATGTTACTTATGAATAACAAACAAGCTGATAACAAAATGAAAATATTCATAATAGGTGTATTTATAGTATTTGCAATTATAATTTTAAAAGTATTTTACATACAAGTTTTTGAGTATGATAAGTTAAATAAACTTGCTTCTGGTTTATGGAGTCGTAATTTACCGATTGAAGCTGATAGAGGTAAGATATATGATAGAAATGGTGTTGTTCTTGCAGATAACATAACAACGACATCACTTGTACTTATTCCTAATCAGATAAAAGACAAAAAAGATGTTACTGAAAAGTTAGCAAAAATATTAAATGTTAGTTATGATCAGATGAAAGAACACGTTTATAAAAATACTTCTATAGAAAGGGTTCATCCGTTTGGTAGAAGACTAGATTATAAAGTAGCAGAAAAAATTGAAAAACTAAATCTAGAAGGTGTTTACTTAGTTAGAGAATCTAAAAGGAGTTATCCTTATGGAACTGAACTTTCTCATACTTTAGGATTTGTTGGAATAGATAATCAAGGTTTATCTGGAATAGAACTTCAGTATGATGATTATTTAACTGGTAGTTATGGTGCAATAAAATATTTTTCTGATGCCAAGGGAAATAAACTTTCATTATCACAAGTATATGAATCACCTCAAAACGGAGTTAACGTAACGCTTACTATAAATCAAAAAATACAAGCTAGCGTTGAAAGAGAATTAAATAACGTAATGACCAAGTATAATCCTGAAACAGCACTTGCAATAGCAATGGATCCAAATACTGGTGAGATACTTGCAATATCATCAAGACCTAACTTTGACGCGGTTAATTACCAAAATTATGATATAGAAACTTTAAACAGAAATCTCCCTATATGGGCAACTTACGAACCAGGTTCTACTTTTAAAATAATAACTTTATCCGCTGCTTTAAATGAAGGTTTAGTTGATTTGGATAAAGAAACCTTTTATGACGCTGGTAGTGTTAAGGTAGCTAATGCTAAGATAAAGTGTTGGAAAGCAGGAGGACATGGACAACAAACTTTCTTACAAGTTGTCGAAAATTCGTGTAACCCGGGTTTTGTCGAATTAGGTAATCGTCTTGGAAAAGAAAAGTTATTTAGTTACATAGATAAATTTGGTTTTGGTAAAAAAACTGGAATTGATTTAAATGGTGAAGCATCAGGTATATTATTTAATTTAGATAAAGTAGGTCCAGTAGAACTTGCAACAACTGCGTTTGGTCAAGGTGTATCAGTAACGCCTATTCAGCAGATAACAGCGGTATCTGCAGCAATTAACGGAGGAACTTTATATAAACCATACATTGTAAAAAGTTTAAATGATCCAGAAACTAATTCTGTTATAAAAGAAAATACTTCAACTAAGGTAAGACAAGTTATTAGTAAAGAAACATCTAGTGAAGTAAGAAGAGCACTTGAAAGTGTTGTTACAAATGGTAGTGGTAGAAGTGCCTATATAGAAGGTTACCGGGTAGGTGGTAAAACTGGTACTGCTCAAAAAGTAAAAGATGGTGCATATATGGTGGGGAATTACATATTATCATTCATTGGTTTCTTACCAGCTGATGATCCACAAATAGTAGTTTATGTTGCAATAAATAATCCAAAAAGAGTAGTGCAATATGGCGGTGTTGTATCTGCACCTGTTGCCAAATCAATTTTAACTGATGCAATAGATGCGCTTGGAATCGAAAAAAGAAAAGTTACAACAGAAAAAAAATATAATTGGAATGATAAAAAATATTATACGGTTGAAGATGTGGTTGGAAAAACACCTAAGGAAGCTGCTAAAATTTTATCTAAATATAATCTTGAGTATAGCGGAAGTGGTAGTACCATAATATCTCAGTCACCTGAGGCAGGAACTAGATTAGAAGAACAAAGTACCATAAGATTAATGCTTGGAAATTAGTAAAATAAATATCAAATAAGTATAAAACTGTGTAAAAAAATAAAAATATATAGTATAATTAACTAAGTAAGAAGAGGTGATTAATAAGTGTTTATTTTAACGAAATCATTATTAGCACTTATGATTGGTTTTATTATTTCTGTAATAATGGGATATTTTATGATTCCTCTATTAAAGAAATTAAATGTAGGTCAAAGAATAAGTGTGTTTGTTGGATCTAACCACCAAAAGAAAAATGGTATTCCAACAGTAGGCGGTTTAATATTTATTATTCCAACGTTTATTACTATTTTAATAATGTATTTTACGCATAAAATAAATATTAATAGTAATTTACTTATTGTTTTGTTTGTATTTGTTGCGTATGCACTTTTAGGGTTTACTGACGACGTAATGAAACTTCGAAGAAAACAAAATGAAGGGTTAACGGAAATACAAAAATTATTTGGTCAAGTAATTATTGCGATTGTGTTTTTCTTTATTTATATGAAAAGTGGATCTGAACCTCTTTTGTGGTTTCACGCTTTTAACTTAAAGGTAGACATTGGATGGTTATATGGCTTCTTTATTTTATTTATGCTTGTAGCATCAAGTAACGCGGTTAATATAACTGATGGATTAGATGGACTTGCAGGTGGTCTTTCATTTATAGCAATACTAGTAATGGGAATTATTTCTTGGTCAACTAGTTGGCTATTAGGATATGAAGATATTGCAATATTTTGTTTTATCTTAGCAGGTTCGGTATTAGGATTTTTAGTTTATAACTCCTATCCAGCAAAAGTGTTCATGGGAGATACCGGGTCACTTGCGTTAGGAGGAGTCCTTGCATCGGTTGCAATACTTACAAGACATGAGCTTACTTTTGCGGTAGTTATGGGTGTTTTTGTAATTGAAACATTATCAGTAATCATCCAAGTATTTTCTATACTCGTTTTTAAAAAGAAGGTCTTTTTAATGACACCTATTCATCATAATTTTGAAAAATTAGGATGGAAAGAGCAAGATATCGTAAGGTTGTTTTGGGTATTTGGTCTTATTCTTGGAACACTTGCGGTTATTTATGGTGCATGGATTTAAGATGCAATAAAGCATCTTTTTTTCTTTACGATGATTTATTTTTTTGGTAATATTAAATAATAGTGGAGGAAATGCATGAAAGAAGTAATTATAGATAATGATAATATAAAAAATGAGAAAATAGATGAAGAAGTTACAAGAGTAAAAGCTTTGATAACTAATGATAAAAATGAAATTTTATTAGTGCATTGTTATAATGAATATCAATTTCCTGGAGGCCACTTAGAAAAAGGTGAAACAAACGAAGATGGTTTAATTAGGGAAATAAAAGAAGAAACTGGCACTAATACTAAAATAGAAGACTATAGTTATCTTATGACAATTAAAGATTATACTAAAAATTATAGGGGAAAAGGTATAAATAGATGTAATAAAATAGTTTATTATGTTTTAAATAAAAGATATGATATAGATTTAACAAAGGCTAATTTTTCAAATTATGAGAAGAAGGGTGATTTTAAAATAAAATGGATTTCTTTAGATAACGTAGAAGAAATTTTAATAAAAAATAGTAATAGTCATTCATTTGCAAAGTTGATTGTGAATGAAATGTTATACGTATTAAAGAAATATAAAGAAACGTATAAAAAGAAATGATTAGATAATTTTAGAAAAAAAACTAAATATAAGTATTTTAAAAATAAAATAGATAAAATTATGTAAAAGAATGTTTGTGGACGTTCTTTTTTTTATTTGGTGGAATAACTTTAATTAGTAGTTATCTTTTTATGGGAGATGATGCTAATTGCGCAAAAAAATAGATGTACCACTTATAATAACGATATTTATAATATGCATATATGGAATAATAATGATATATTCTGCATCTAGTATTTGGGCTGAATATAAATTTAATGATAAATTTCATTATGTAATAATGCAAAGTATATTTTTTATTGTTGGAATCATTCTTATGATTATCGTAAGCAAAATTCCTTATAAGTATTATTTAAAAAAATCTAATACTATTTTGTTTATTTGTTTTATTTTATTAATCTTAGTTTTAATACCTGGAATTGGAACTGTTAGGAATGGATCTCGTAGTTGGTTTGGTATAGGCGGACTAGGTGTTCAACCTAGTGAATTTATGAAACTAGCTCTTATTATTTTTACAAGTAAATATATATATAATAACCCAAAGGATATGAAGTCGGTTACTAGGGGTGCTTTTCCAGTGCTTTTAATTACGATGATAGTATTTTTGCTTATTATGTTACAGCCAGACTTTGGTACTGGTACCATTACCGTTTTGACCATTATTGCAATGTTATTTATTTCAGGCGTTAATTTCTCATTTTTTATAAAAATTGGTATGGTAGGACTACTTGGAGCATGTGCTCTTATAATAGCAGCCCCCTATAGAATGGAGAGAATAGTATCATTTTTGAATCCTTGGAATGATCCTTTAGGAACTGGGTTTCAAGCAATACAATCACTTTATGCGATAGGACCAGGTGGACTTTTTGGTATGGGATTTGGAAATTCCATACAAAAACACTTTTATCTTCCTGAACCACAAACAGATTTTATTTTTTCAATAATATCTGAGGAACTTGGAATACTTGGTATAATAACAGTTTCTATACTTTTTTTGATAATTATATTTAGAGGTATTAAAATATCAATAAAGTCACCTGATAATTTTGCAAAGTTTTTATCTTTTGGGATAATATTTCAATTATCATTTCAAACTCTTCTTAATTTAGCAGTCGTCGTTGGACTTGTTCCGGTAACGGGTGTAACCCTTCCTTTCTTTAGTTATGGAGGTTCTAGTTTGTTAATAACATTAATAAGTATGGGTATAATTCTTAATATATCAAGATATAGAGAAAATTAGATAATTATGATATAAAATTTATGGCAAATGAGATCTTATTCAAATATATTACCTCCTATTTAAAATGCATAACTTGACATTATAGATTAATTTTGGTAGAATAACCGTGCTAAAAAGGGGGATATTATGGGAGAACAATATTATAATAAAAATACAACAATTTTTAAATATATAAAACAATCATATAAGAAAAGTGGCAAACAAGTTCCGGTAAGTGTTTTAAATATTTTAAGAAACTTTAACATATCAAATATACCTGTTCAAAAATTTAAAGCCCACTTTGGATTGGATAATATACAAGTTCAGCAACTTATAGAATTTATAATGGCAGGAGAGAATTCTGTAGATATTGCAAGATATGGTTGGGAAAGCTATGAATTAATGAAATCTAATTATTCTCATAGAAAATATACTGCGTTTGATGATTATAGTTATGGTGAACCTAGGTTTAATTCAGGAAATTTATCTAGAAAAATATAAAATAATTTTATTTGAGTATTGACAAATTAATACAAAATGATATAATTAGATTAACCTAGAGGAAGTTGTTACGGATATTTGTATTTAGGAAGGGAGTCTGTTCCTTCTTAAACATTTGTTAAATATTCGTGGCCTATCATTTAAATAGTATCTTGATAGTAGAAAATAGTTGGATAACTAATCTTATTTGAATCTAGGCCTTACAATTGTAAATGAGAAAGAAAACTCATGAGAATAAGATATCACGTTAAATACTGATAATATTTAAAAATGATTTTTGGGTTTGCCTGAGTCAGAGTGATTTTTCGTTCTAAAAACTAAAAAAATAACAGTTTTATCAGGGCTGTTATTTTTTTTGTAATGTATAAAATATTATGTTTTGTTTATCCTAATATTGGTTTATAAAAATGATATATGTATAAGACTTTTATAAATAATATAACTTTATATGGTATAGTATACATCTCTTTTTCCACAAGGTGGTTTAAATCTTGACGGGGGGGGGTATATGCTATTATTAACATATAAAATAAGATAATAGAAGGGTTATAAACAGGTGATTATATCATGAAGCTATTTAGTAAAAAAGAAGAAAAGTTAAAGGTAGGAAGACCAAAACTAGC
>CANQAS010000053.1 GCA_947589535.1 uncultured Bacilli bacterium
ATAGATGATGAAATTAAAAATAGAAGTATAAAAAAGCAACGTATAAATTCATCTTGTGAAAATGCTATAGCTACATTAGAAAGAAAAATAAGTAATCCTGAAGGATATATGGCAGATACACTATGGGAATCAAGAAAGATGGATAATAAAAGAAAAAAAGCGATGGTTGATTTAGATGATGCACGAAATACACATCAAAATTGTGAAGATAAAACTTCGTATACATTAAAAGGAAACTAATTAAGTTTAGTTTTCTTTTCTTTTGGTTTTATTTCATACTTTTCTTCATTACCATCTATAATTTCTAATTACATTTATAGTAGCATATTTTAAAATTTTTAACTAATAATTAATTTAGAGGTAGAAAAAAATTATACTAGAATAATTAAACTTAATGATCGTAAAATCATTGATGATACTAATCCACTAAACGAATTTAAGATAAAGAAAACTAAAATGATTTTTTTATCAGCTTTAAAATTTAGTTTAAATAATATAAAAACTAAAAAAGGAACAAGCATTTTTACTTCTTTTGTATCAAGTATAGGAATAATTGGAATAATAATTACCATAATATTATTAATACCAATAAATGGTATTTTGCATAATTTAACGAGTTTTAAAAAATAAACTCATACTATGCTTTAATCTTGGCTTTAGTAAGTACTTTACTAACGGTTATGGGTGGTTTATACCCACTAAAAAAAGCTATTTTAAAAGATCCGTTATAGCGTTAAGAAGTGAACAATATCTATTAAAGAAGGTGTATAAAAAGTAAAATTTTCATATAATATAACGAATACTGTTGACAAATATCAAAAAAATGATATTATATTGACACAAGAAAACGGAAAAATAAAATTGGAGGAATATAATATGAAAAAGATATCATATATTTTAATTGTTTGTCTTATGATGTTAGTTTTACCTATTACATCTGTAAAAGGAATTGAAAATCAAGGCCCAGTAATAGATAACAAAAAAATTATGACTGTTGCTAATCAACAAATGCCAGAGGCTATAAATGGAGTAGTTACATTAATGGAAGATGTAACACTTGAAAAATATTTTGATGTACCAAGTGACGTAAAAGAAATAAACCTTAATAATCATATCATAAACGTAGAAGTTGATTATGGTATTAGAATACGTCCAAATTCTTCCGTTACAATTAAAAACGGAACAATAAAAGGTTCTCATAGTGGTATAATTTATTTATATCCAAAAACAGATACTCTTAAGGACGATGCAATCGTTAATATAGAAAATATAAAAATAGATGCAAATTTTACAAGTGATAGTAGTTATGCTATTTGGGGTAATGGGAACGGAAACATCACGCTTGATGAAAACACTAATATAACCGTTAATGGTAAAGGAAATCAATATCCTATTAATTTAAGTAAAGGTGCTTTAAACATTAACGGAGCGACCATTATAAATAACGCAGCAGGTGGATATATTATTTGTAGTGATACTGTAATTAACATGACCAGTGGAACCATTGATGGCGGTGGTAAAAATAAATATGGTATAGTTATCGGTACAAATGAAGCTGATTCAATTGTTAATATAACTGGTGGAACCATTAAAAATTGTAATTATGCTATTTCTCTTGATAAGAATGCAAGTTTAAAAATGACTGGCGGTAGTATTGAGGATTGTGTTTATGGTATAGCCACATCTGGTAATGATAGAGAAAGAACTGGTGAAATAAGTATAAGTGGTGGAAGTATAAAGGGAAGTTTCCTTGGTATATACCATCCATCTAGTGGGACTATTAATATCTCAGGAAGTGCTTACGTAGAAGGCGATTCAGGGATTGGGCTTAAAGGTGGAACACTAAATGTAACTGGTGGTACTATCGTAGGAATAGGTGAGTATGATTATAATGATGAACCAAAATCTAATGGTATGAGAACTAATGGTTCTGCAATAGTTGCTGAAATAAATAATACTTATGTTGGTAATATTAAAATAAACATTTCAAATGGATTAATTAAGAGCGTCCATGCAAATGCAATTACTTCTAGACACACATTTGATAATAACGTTGCTAAAGTTAATATAACTGGTGGATCATTCGTTGCAAGTGATGATCAAAGTATGTTTAAAGACATAGACGTAAGTGAAGGATCTAGTAGGGAAAATATTACTACTAATATTGTTGTAAGCGGAGGACATTTTTCACAACATGTATGGGATTATCTAGTAGATGGTTTAACTACAGAACTTTATAGTCCTAAAAATTATGCAGAAGAACCATACAGTTATTATCATAGTGAAAAAGAAGCTAAAAAAGAAGCTATTGATGATAACGATGCTGTTATTGATATAAAAAGTGATGGAGAAGATCAAAAAATAACAAAAAAAGAAGTTGAAGTTACATTTGATGCGGCTGGTGGTAATTTTAATACATCAGATGGCGATTATACCTATGATGATCAAGGTAATATAATTTATTCGGTTTTGGTTTGGGAAGATGAGAAGAAAGCTATATCTGAACTTAACTTACCAACTCCAATTAAAGATGGATATAAGTTTGTTGGATGGAATTTGAAAAGTGTCGGTGTTGGTAGTACAACGGTAACTGCTATATGGCAAAAAATAGAACAAACCCCAACTGGTGAAATTAGTGATAATGATATAGATAATAATTATGCTCAAGTAAAAAATCCTAACACTAGTGATTCTAGTAATATTGGTTTATACATATTAACAATGATTATATCAAGTATTGGTATAGCATTTTGTATAAAAACAAAAAAATATGATATGTAAAAAAACATAAATTCAAATTTCAACCGCACCAGTAGGTGCGGCTTTTTTTATATAATAAAAGGGCCAAATCCCGGCAAGGAGGCCCTATATGAATTATACACAATTAACTAATGAAAAGAAAGCTCAAATTGATATTTTATTAGAACAAGGACTATCAATGAGAAGTGTTGGTAAAATACTAGGAATAAGTCATTGTACTATTTCTGGATACAAAGAGGAATTTATAAAAAAAGAATTATAGATATAAATAAAAAACATGAGATATTTATAAACTATTTATATGATCATTATAATTGCAAAAATAACTCGATAGAAATATGTATTCATATGTTTAAGAAACGGTATAAAGACATTTAATGTCCAAGTATACAACAAGTATATAATTGGATTAATGATGGTAAAATAAATATTACTAAAAGTGATCTTTGTTATAAAAAACATAGAAGTAATAAAAGTAGTATGATGAAGCATACAAAGTGGAATTTTGAAAATAAAACAGTATTACCAATAAGCTTAAGACCTAAATATATCAACAAAAGAGACGAATTAGGTCATTTAGAGATTGATTCTATACTAGGAAGAAGAAACGAATACTCTTATATAATTTCAATAGTTGATAGATGTTCTAGAAGAGTATGGTTAATAAAAGCAGAATATAAGAATGAATATTATATAAATAAGTTAATATATGAATACATAATAAAAAAAGATATAAAAGTAAAATCGATAACGGTTGATAATGGATTAGAGTTTAATGCGCTTGGAATAGCGGCAAAAAAACTTGGAGTAAAATTATATAAATGTGATCCATATTGTTCTTTTCAAAGAGGAACTAACGAAAGAATAAATGTTTTAGTGAGAAGATGGATTCCAAAAGGTACATCAATGAAATATGTACCACAGATTTATTTAGATGATATTTATTTTGAAATTAATAGTATGCTAAGAAATTAAATGTGCTTATGAGATAGAATCAGATTATAGTTAAAGTGGCGCGGTTGAGATTTTAAAAAAGAAAAAAATTTATTTTTTTTCTTTTTTAGGGGAATTTTAAAATTTTTGACTAACTATAAAGTAGAGGAGGAAATAAAAGATGAAAAAATGCTTTGTTAGTCAAAGATCTGTAAATGATTGTGCGGTTGCTTGTTTAACGACTATTTTAAAATTATATGGTAAACAGGTCAGTTATGAGGATGTAAAAAAAAATCTCAAGGTGGATAAAGAAGGTTCTACAGCTTATGATATTATTAAGACTGCTAAAAAGTATAATTTATACGCAAATGGTTATAAAAATTACGAATTAAATGATAATTCAAATTTTCCTCTTATTGTGCACACAATACATGATGAAATACAACATTTTGTAGTAGTACTTAGTATAAATAAACATCTAGTAACAGTATATGATCCTGCTAGTGGTAAAAAAATGATAAAAAAAGAAGAATTTAATAAGGTATACACAGGTATAGCAATAACATTTGAGGATATAAATCTATCATATAAATTCCTTTTTAGAAATAAAAAATCTATTATAAACATCACCTTTTTAGTTCTATTCTTATCAATCTTTAATATTTTATATTCTTATTTGTTATCGTACGTTATGCAAAGTAAATTAAAAAGTATAGGTAAGTTTATGATTTTATTATTAGTACTAGCTGTTTTAAAAGAATTTTTTAATGTTGTTAAAAATAATTATTTACTAAAGTATCGAGTAGATTCAGATCTTGCTATAACAATTCCCACTCTAAAAAAAGTTTTATTTCTTCCTTTAGAAAGTTATCAGAAGTCTAATAGTGGTGAGTTGATATCAAAAATAAATGATTTATCTTATGTTAAAGAAATGTATTTTGCTGTAAATGAGATATTATTTGTAAATATAATAATAATTTTCTTATCACTTATTTGTATTTATTTTATTTCTTTTTCTGTTTTTTTACTTGTTATATTAATAATCTCGTTATTAATAATTTTAAATAAATTTTTTTATAATAAATATGCGTATAAAAATTATAACTTACAAGTAGATAATGAAATTTTAACAAAGAATATATCTGATTCTTTAGATAGAATTTCATTAATTAGTAATTTGTGTAAACAAAAATATTTTGCAAATAAAATAACATCTAAATATAAAGGTTTTATTAATGAATATAAAAAAGTATCAAATTTATATATTATTAAAGATTTTATTTCTAAAATAATAAGTATTATATTAACATTGTTATCTATTTTTATTATTTATAATGGAAATGAAACAAATATTTTGTTTGTGATATATTTGGAAAGCATGATACTAGATTCCATGTTTAATATCTGTATATTAGAAGAAACATATGCAAATTATAAGAGTTCGTATAAAAGGTTAAGCCTATTTTATAAAAGTAAAACAAACTTTTTAAGTCCCAATAAAATTGATATTAAAAGTATGCTCTTTAATAATATTAGTTTAAAAAGAGGAGATAGTTTATTTGTAGAAGGAAAAACTGGCTCAGGAAAGACAACCTTTTTTAAGAAGCTAGTTAATAATTACATGAATTTTAAAATTAACGGAGCTTCTTCGACTTATTATGACGCCCATGATATAAAAAGATCAATTTTATATGTTGACCAAAAAGCAAAGTTATTTAATACGAGTATTAAGGATAATATTACTTTAGGTGATAATTTAAAGCTTAGAGATAATACTTACAAGATAATTAGTAATATTTTATATAAAGGTGGCAAAGATGAAACTTATATTATTAATAATCAACAAGATAATATATCAGCTGGAGAAGCTAAACTAATATTAATCGCGCAGGCTCTTAATAGTGATTCAGACGTAATAATTTTTGATGAGACAACAAATGAGTTAGATGAAGATGCAGAAAAGAAATTATTTGAAGTTATTTTAAAGGAGTATCAGGATAAGATTATTATATTAATATCACATAGACATAGTAATAAATCATTATTTAATAAGTACATAAGTTTTTCTTCTGGTAAAATTCTTAATTATGAAAGGAGTTTAGATGAAAAATTTAAATACAAAAGAATTAAAACACATAAAAGCAGGAGCTATAAGCGGTTGGCTAATAGCTGGAATAATAGCCGGAGT
>CANQAS010000054.1 GCA_947589535.1 uncultured Bacilli bacterium
AAATTTCATACTAATAATGAAAAAAAGTCCATAATATTATGAACTTTTTATTTTTGTCCTAATTTACCTTTCATTCCTTTAGTACCCTTAGTACCATCAAATGTAGATAAAATATTTGATTCAAAAATTGTTGTTTTCTTTAATTTATTTTTAAAACGTTTAACTGCTATGTTAATCATATCATCTAATAATTCATCATATTCCTTGTTTAATGGCATCCATAAATAAAATGATAAACTTCCCGGAATAGTATTAAGTTCATTAACATAATATTTTTTAGATTTTTTATCATATAAATAGTCTATTCTAACAACACCAGATGCTCCTAATGCTCTAAAAGCTTTTTTAGAAGTTTCAGATATATCTTTAGCTAACTTTTCAGGAATATCCGCTGGGATAACACGATCTGTAGAAGCCATTCCTTTAGATGCAGATATTTTTTTAGCAGATCCTTTTTTAGCACCATTACCAATGTACTTATCGTTAAATGATAATATTTCATCTTTTCCCATAACTTGTTCTATAGCAGAAGTTTCCATATAACTATTAGATCCTAAAACACTACAATTAAGTTCAGTCATGTTATTTATTACTTCTTCAATTAAAATTTTATCATCATATTTTATCGCTTCTTCTATTGCTTCTTTTAAGACTTCTTCATCTTTTGCTATTTTAATTCCAATGCTACTACCTTGTCTTGCAGGTTTAACAATTACCGGAAAGCCAAGTTTTTTTACATCATCTATTATCTTTGTTTCATTTTCATAGTATTCATTATCATAAAACCAAACATACTTAGTAACAGGTACACCTTCTGCTTCTAATATTTGTTTTTGAAATACTTTATCTTGACCCACAGTACATCCGTATATATCACTACCAGTATAAGGTATACCATAAGTTTCAAGAAGTCCTTGAACGTTACCATCTTCCATGTTATATCCATGAACCGCTGGAATTACAATATCTACGGTTGCAACTATTTTTTTAAATAATCCATTTTTATTTTGTAATACTAATGCACCATCTTTGTTATAACAAACAACGTTTTTACAATAACGTTTTAAAAGTTCTGGTTCTTTATAAACATCCATTTCTTTTAAAGGTGCTCCGGTATACATCTCATTTTCCTTTGTTAAATACATTGGAATAACTTCATATTTATCAGTATTTAAAAATTCCATTGCTTGAACCGCAGTTATTATACTAACCTCATGTTCAGTTGTCTTTCCTCCGTATAAAACTCCAACTCTTATTTTCATACTTTAATCAACTCCTATTCGTTATATATATCTGGCAAATCATTTTCTATTAAGCAATATGCTTCTTTACCATTTGCTAATTTTTTTACTAAAGAAAATGCTTCTTTTGTACTGTTAACTACGTATATATTCTTATCATTAAAATTTACTTCTTTTAAACCATCTTTAATTGGTTTAGTTATTTTTTCTCCGATTAATATTACAATATCCGCTGAATCTTTCATATAAGTACCAAACTTCTTATTTAACTCGTATGATTTGTCACCTAACTCTACCATCCCAGGTGTCATAACAATTCTTTGACCAGGCATATCTTTTAAAACATCTAAAGCCATCTTTGAGCCAACGGGATTTGAATTATAAGAATCATCTATATAAGTTATGTTTCCGGCAGGTCTAAGTTCTAATCTATGCTCTACGCTTTTAACACCAAGTACCGCTTTTTTCATTTGATCAACAGTTAGTCCGAACTCTTTTGATAAAGCTAACGATGCTAATATATTATATATGTTATTATAACCTAATAGTTTAGTTGTAAACTCATACTTATTCTTGTCTCCTTTGAAGATAACATTAAACGTTGTACCTTTATTAGAAGTTTTAATATCCGTCGCGCGAACATCTACATTTTTATTATCAATACCAATCCAAATAATTTTACAATCATTCTTAAGTTTATAATTAACTTGAAACTCATCGTCTCCATTTAAAACCCCAATACCATCACTTGGAAGACTTTCAATAAGTTCAAACTTACCTTTTTGAATATTCTCTCTAGAACCAAATATTTCAATGTGCGCAGTACCTATCTTAGTTAAAATACCATATTTTGGTTTAACTAAATCACATAGTTCTTTTATTTCACCTACTTTATAAGCGCCCATTTCTGCAATTAATATATCATCAAACTTATCTAAGTGATTATTAACCGTAATGATAAGGCCATATGGTGTATTAAAGTTTCTAGGACTTGGTAATGCATTATACTTAACGTTTAATATATCACTTAATATGTTTTTACTACTTGTTTTACCATAACTTCCCGTAATACCAATTACCTTTAAATTATTCATTTTCTTTAACTTATTAACAGCTTTTGTTTTATAAGATAAGTAAACTAGTTTTTCTACTGGTTTATTTATTATGATTGATAACATAATAACAAAATTTAATAATATTTCATAAAGAATAAGCAGTAAATAAATTAAATTACGATCTTTAATATATGATAATGCAAAGAAAAATAAACTTGTAAGAATAATATTAGTGATTATTTGTCTTTTTACCCTTGCTGTAACAGCAAATTTTATCTTCGTATCACTTTGTCTTGACTCTTTAACCTTTTGCATGAAAATAATTAAACATACAATAAAAAAGTAAAGATAAGTTACTAAATTAGCTTCTAATTTGAATACTAATAAAATTATATAAGTAATTAAAACAACTAATAAACATTTTAATGGGTTTTTTAAACTCTTCATATCTCGAATAGTCCATTTTAAAAATCTGTGATCGTCATTATATAAGTTCTGCTGTGCCATATGAAGAGATTTTTTATAACTATATATCAATAATAAAACGTATGAAATTAAACTTACATAAAACATATAATTACCTCCTATTTAATAAAGCTTCTTATTATGTTAATAGTCTGCTGTAATCTTTCTAAATATGCATAGTGAGTGCATCCTTCATAAAGGATAAGCCCACAATCAGGGATTAATTTTTCATATTCTTTAGTATCTTCTAGGGGTACTTCGCTATCCATATCACCATATATTAATATAACTGGTGCTTTTATCTTTTTGGCATCCTCACTTAAATCCTCATTTACCGTCTTAACTAATACATCTTTCATGATCCTACTTGCTGCTTTATAATCCCTAGAACCTATATGATTTTTCGCCCAACCTTCTAAGTTTTTAATTCCTGGAACCGTTTTTAAGAATTTAAGTATTTTAATTTTTAATCCTTTTTTATCATGTCCTCTAAGTGCTGGAGAAAGTAGTATTAATTTTTTTACATTATTCCTAGACGCGTATTTAACAGATACTCTCCCACCAAAAGAATGTCCAATAAATATAGGATCTTTAATTTTTAATTTTTTTAAAAGCCCCTCTATTAATGCTGTATAATCGCTAACATCCATAACGTTTTCTGGCTCTGGGCTTAATCCAAATCCAGGAAAATCAACTGCTATAATTCTATAATCTTCTTTAAAAGGTTCTCCAAGCATCTGCATCATCTGGATATTTTGTCCCCAACCATGAAGTAAAACGATTGCATCTCCATTTTTATTTCCATAATCTATATAATTAATATCTATACCATTTACATTTATCAAGTTTTATCACCTATTTCTATTATGGTTCAAATTCACAATCATATTATATCATTTTTCATATAAAATTCATAAAAAAACAAGTAAACGTATTAAAAACTTTACTCGTTTTACTTTATTTTTACTTACGATTTACTTTTATTGACATTATCTAACTATATGTTTTTGCTCAAATATTTTATTTTCTATGCAAACCCTTTGAACTAATCCCAAACAGATAAGTAAATTAAGCATGAAAGAACCACCGTACGAATAAAAAGGAAGTGGGATACCTGTAAGAGGTATTACTCCTAATACTCCACCAAGATTTATTAAAACGTGAAGTGCTATGTATGTGGCAACACCATAACTTATTATAGAACCTTGCAATGTATATGATTTTCTACCAATAAGCAGTATCCTCCAAATAATTAGGAAGTATGCTAATATAATTAATATTCCTGATATCAAACCAGTTTCTTCTATTATTATTGCAAATATAAAATCAGTGTGAGCTTCTGGCAAATATAAATATTTTTGTTTGCTGTTTCCAAAGCCACTTCCAGTAAGGCCTCCTGTGTTAATAGCTATATAGCCATTGCATACTTGATATCCTGATTGTTCTCTATACCTAGTGCATGGATTTTTAAAATTAAATCTTTCTTTTTGAGTATCAGTTAAACCTTTACCTGAAAGAAGTAAAGCTGGTATTGTTATCGCTAACATACCTATTACCATTGAAATAATAAAAAGTCTATTTTTTTTATCATATGGTACCACGAAAAATATTACTGCCGTTATTCCTAAGATTACTAACATAGTACCAAAGTCTTTTTGAACGTATATCATTAACACAAAAATAATAGGAATAATAAATGGTATAGTAAGTTCAACTGGTGATGAATTTCTAGCTTTTATAACTTTTTCAAACGTAAGTGCTAAAAAAAGTATGTTTATTGTTTTTGCAAACTCACTAGGTTGAATACCAAAACCACCAATAAATAACCAACCTTTAATACCATTACTAACCTCGCCCTTAACGAGTACGTAAGCCATCGCTGCAATTATACCTATAACACCAAGATATATTATATTATTATATTTTTTTAAGGGTGTTTTCATAACTATAAAAGATAAAAAAAGGCCAACAAAAATAAATAAAAACTGTCTTTTAAAATAGTGATAACTATCACCAAAAGTCATATATGCTTTAAGTGAAGAAGCACTTCCAACCATTAAAATTCCAAATACTAAACATATTACTGTTAGAACAAGTAATGGTTTATCCAACTTATTAAACGTTTTTCTCATAAGATCACCTATCATAAATATAATAACATATTTTTTTAATTTTTAATATATAGGTATTTTTAATAACACTTTATTTACATATTTAATAAACTATAGTAGATAAAGGAGGTATATTAATATGTATTATTATGGTTACCAAGGCGGATATGGTTATAATTCACCTTGCTGCGGTGGTGGATATGCATACCCAGTATATGGTTATGGAAACCAAGGCGGAAATAATGGATATGGTGCTGCTATAATTTTAGTGTTATTCATCTTACTTGTAATAGTAGTTGGAGCAAGTTGGTTTGGAAATAATAATTAGGAAAGTTTTACTTTCCTTTTTTTTTATGATAAAATACTACTTAGTTTGGGGTGGTATTATGTTTAAAAACTTTAAAATATTAGATGAAAAAGATAAAAGACTTAGACTAATAAGTAAAGAAGTAACATTCCCATTATCTAAAGATGAAAAACAAACAATAAATGATGTAATGACATATTTAAAGTACAGCCAAATAGAAAAATATGCTAATAAATATAATTTAAGAGCTGGTTGGGGAATGAGTGCTATTCAAATTGGTATAGATAAAAGATGGTTCGTAATTGTAGAAGAATTAGAAGACGGATCGTTTAAAAATTATTTTTTTGCTAATCCAAAGATAATTAGCAATAGTACCGAAATGATATATGTTGAACAAGGTGAAGGATGCTTAAGTGTTAATCGTGATGTTAAAGGAATAGTACCAAGATATGCTAGAATAACAGTTGAGGCACAAGATATAAATGGAAAGAAATTTACAATGCGTATAAGAGAAGACCTTTCTATATGCGTTCAACA
>CANQAS010000055.1 GCA_947589535.1 uncultured Bacilli bacterium
CCATATTCATCATCTTGATATTCTATAAATTCGCATTCCATACATATTGGAAATTCATTTACTATTGGTGCATCAACGTATTCAGATTTAAAACAAGTAAGACCGCTATTTTCAAACTTATTTGAATTATTATTTCCTGATACCATTCCAAAGTAATCAGCTTCTTTTACGTGTTTAGCATCGGCAATACTTACTGTAAATGCTTTTCTTTCTTTAATATTTTTAACTGTTTTATGAGTTTCTGTTAGGTTTAATGCAATACAATCCCTATCAATCATCATTCCCCATGCTGCATTCATTACATCAACTGTACCATCTTCATTATAAGTTGCAATCATTAATACTGGCATGGGAAATATAGCCTCAGTAGTTTTAATTTGTTTTCTCATTTTATCCTCCTAACCTTTCTTTTACAATTATATCATAAAAAAGCAGACTTAAATTAATAAGCCTACTTCAAATTTACATATAATTTTTATTTTTGGAAGAATTTATTAAATTGTGTTTCTTCATCTTTTAATATTTCATCAGTAAGTTCTACCCTAGAACTTTCTTGAGCTTCTGATACCCCTTCAGTAAGTTTAACTGCTTTACCATTTTTAACATAGATAAAGTTTGGTGCAAATATTCTTTTTTCTCCTACTGATACTTTATTTCCAGCTGCATCAGTTAGGGTATAATCACTTAAAACATTATTAAAGTATTTTAATAAATCCTTATAACCTTTACCACCTTCTGAAACTAATTGAGGTGTTCCATCATCATTTAATTTGTAAGTATCCCTTAAGATTTCTACATGATCACCTTTCCAAATATCTACATAATAAATTGTATCAACGTTTTTTTCTTTAGCTACTTCTATAACTTTTTCTATAACACTACGGCACCATGGACAATATGCTGAACCAAAATAAACATAGAAAGTTTCCTTATTTTTAATTTTATTAACTATCTCTTCTCCAGTCATGTATACAAATGGGTTATTTTCTGATATAGATATCGTTCTATGGGCAAGCCCAGAAGAGTTTTTTGTTCCATTTAAAGCTTCATATTCTTTCTTGAACCTTAATGCATCTTCAGAATTAATTTGTTTTTGGAGTGCACAGCCAGTAATACCTAAAAATAAAATTCCACATAATAAAATAATTAGTATCTTTTTCATAAATTCACCTCATTAATAAAACTACATTTATTATATCACAGTTATATATTTTTAATTTCAAATATTTTGTATATTTGTCTTCTAGTATTAATTTTTTGATTTATAATTATTGTTAATTAAACTTTTAATTATGAAATATATTATTGTTAATACTACGCCAAATACAATTATTGGTAAAAAGAAATCTATCAAAGTAAAAATCACTAATATTGTAAATAATATTATTAAAATAATAATACCAACTGTTATATAGCTACTAATCATAAGTTTTTTTTCTGATTCATTTTCCGGTACATCCTTTAAATTTAGTAAAATTAAAGAAACTATCATGACTATAATTATTATACTATATATTATAATAGATTTAGATTCTCTTAAATCAAATAATAAAGAGTATAACCCACCTCTTATTAAATATACTACTAGTAAAGCCAAATAAATTATTATTAAAGTTTTTCTTAATAAAGATATTGCATTATTTCTTCTTTGAACATCTTCATTTCTTTTATTCATATAAACACCTCTTTGATATATTATACATCTATTATTAAAAGGATTCAATTAAGAATCCTTTTGCATATACTTTAATTTTTCATTTACCATATATTTTGATAATGCATCTTCTATAGCAGATAAAGAGTCTTTTGATAAGCATCCGATTGTAAAGTGTTCTTTTATAGTATCTATTTCTACAGATCCATATAAAATACCAGTTCTTATCTCAAAATCATTTAACATATCTGGTGTTATTGAAGTATAATATGATCTTCCTAAAAACATCCTTTGACCTAAAAGCATTCGCTTATTAGTAAATACAATCACTGCCGTGTAAAAGGGCTGAAAAAGATTAGTATTTTTCTGTCCCGCAAAACTAAATAAAACTACCTCATCATCATTTAAATGTCTTTGAATAATATTACAATGTTTTTTTAACCTCCAAGCGATTGTACCAGGATGCCTTCTTAAAAAGTCTTTACATATTCCATATACATCAGTGTTCATAGTTATTCACCAAAACCATTTTTACTAAAGAATGTTTTTATAGAATCTAGTTCTACATAACCATTATTTGTATCTAATACTTTACCATTTTGCACAATAAGAGTAAGTGGTGTTCCCCATTCTTCACTACTTAAATAATCTAATGAATTTTGGAAAGTAGACCAATCATCCGTAGATAAATTATCAGTATTAATATAATTAACCGTCAAATTCATTTCTTCTTTTGCTTGTTTTAATATTGGTGTGAATTGTTGACAATAATGACAAGTTGGTCTTGCAACTAGTATTATTTGCTTATCAGAACTTTTTATTAAATCTAAATATTCACTTAATGATAGTTCTTTAAACCCTGCCTTTGATAATTCGTCATCTGTTATTTCTTCTTCAGCTTCCTCGTTGTTAGTAGTAGTTTTTGAAGAACCTTCAGAATTATTAAATTTTAAATTATTATTTTTAATTGGAGTAATCCATAAAGACAATAAAACAATTAAAGCAACTGCATCAATTATTAGTGATGTTGATATAATATGCTTAAATATTTCCTTATTCTTTTCGTTTTTTGATATAACTAATGTTATAACTACTGGTGATATTATCAAAACTAAGATTATAATTAATGTTATTATTAATAAACCTACCGTCATATAAACCTTCCTTTCAACAATTATAATTATACTATAAAAAAAGAAAAATTAAAATATTATAATTCTCCTTTCTTCTTTTTATCTAGCATTTCCATTACTTTTTGCTTTCCATTTTTTAAATTTGCTGTTGAGTTTCCAGAATTTAAAGTATCTATAATATCCGCTGCAAAACCAGAACAATCTACCTGATGATACCAAGGTCTTTTATTAACCTCTTGATCTACATAAGTCAAATTTGTTGAATATGCTGCATCAAATATTCCATTTTCATAGGCCTTATCAAATTCTTCTAATCCCTCTACAAACATAGCAAATGTAGTTATCATAATGACCTTTGTAGCTCCTCTTTGTTTTACGTTTTTTGCAGTATCTATCATAGAACCACCAGATGAAATCATATCATCTGTTATTATAACAGTCATACCAAGTAAATCTGTTCCTAAATAATCATGTGCAACTATTGGATTTTTACCATTTTCCATTCTAGAATAATCTCTTCTTTTGTAAAACATTCCAACATCCGAATTAAAATATCCTGCATTATATATTGCTCTTTCTACTGCACCTGTATCTGGTGATATAATAATTATCTTATCAGGATCAAAGTCTTCATTGATAATGAACGAACGTACTAGTTCGTTTGTTACATAAAAAGAATCGAAACTTGTACTAGTAGATAAAGCATTTTCAACCCTTGGATCATGAGCATCACAGGTTATTATTTCCTTTACATTTAGTCGTTCTAATTCTTGAAGTGCTAATGGACAATCAAGTGATTCTCCAGCATGTCTTTTATGTTGTCTACTTGCATAAAGTAAAGGCATAAAAACACTTAATCTTGCAGCCTCCCCTCCATCTGCAGAAATAACTCTTTTAATATCTTGAAAATGATCGTCTGGACTCATATGATTTGTATATCCAGCCATTTTATACACCATACCATTATTTCCAACATCAGATATAATATATAAATCCTTTTCTCTTGTGGAGTCTTTAAGCATTACTTTACCATCACCACTAGAAAACCTAATTTCTTCTTTTGGAATTATAAAACTTTCGGTTGTGTTTCTTTTTTTCATTAAATGCTTATCAACACTTTCTCCAAATTCCTTTATATTATCCATAACTATCAACCCTAATTCATCTTTGTACTTACTACTCATAAAAACACCTCCATAAAATATAAAAACTAACATTAAAAAAAATGTTAGTCTTTATTAAAAAATAATATAAAAAGAGACTCAATGGATAAATAAGAATTAGAAAAATAATTTACCAAAACACCATTTACCATAATTTACCTCTTACAATTTAAGTATAACAAATTTTTCTTATTTAGTTAAGTACTATTTGCAACTTTTATTAAAAATAAATAAAATTATACCAATTTTGACAAAATATACAATTATGATATCATTAGTTCGTGTAATATTAAAAGTGATAATTATGAATATGAAAGATGATTTTGTAAAAATACGTTATATATATATATATTTACAGTATGTAATACTTTTTCATATGATGTTAGATTTATGTATGCTAACCAAGATTTAAAAAATGAAATTTATAATAAAAAAAATTCAACCTAAATAAAAATGGGGTAAACCATGTAAAACCTGCTATATTTTTCAAAAATGGCTATAAATCTATGAGAGACATAATTAATATTACTTTAGTAGAATATGAAGAACTTCCTCCAGTATTTTTTCTTATGATGAAAGAAAAAGAAAACTACAAAATGAAGGAAATAGACAAAGAAGAAACAATTGAATTATTAAAAAATTACAATTGCCCTTTATTACAATATTACTTTGAACAAAAAGCTGCTAAAATGCCAAACAATAAAATAACTAAATAGAAAAGTTAATAAGATAACAAAAAATCAAGATTAAACATAAATAAACTCTTGATTTTTTTATTTTAGCTTTTTCAATTATTTCAAATTATATTCTTCGTTTCTCATTTTATTCTTACCTATAAGCTTTTCATATCTTTCTTCTTCACTAAATATACAACCACAATACTTTTGCATATAAAGTCCAAGTTCTCTAGCCTTATTTTGTCCGTCTCTAAAGCCCGGTCTAAAATCATGATATAAGAATTTAACTCCGTATTTTTTTTCTAACATCTCACCGGTTTTCTTAAGCAACTCATGATCTTGATAAGGACTAATTAGTAATGTTGTGGAAAAAGCATCAAAGCCGTTTTCTTTTGCATATTTAGCCGTTTTTTCTAACCTACATAAATAGCAATAACCACATCTATTATCAAGTTTATTAACAACGTTTTTACAAAATTCTCTTAATCCATAATAGTCATCTATTATTAAAGGAATTTTCATTTTTTCATCATACTTTTTTAAACATTCTAACCTAGCTTCATACTCTTTATATGGATGTATGTTAGGATTATACCAGTAGCTTGTTATATCAATGTTTTCTTCTCGTAAAGTTTCAACACAATACACACTACAAGGTGCACAACAAGTATGTAATAATAACTTCAT
>CANQAS010000056.1 GCA_947589535.1 uncultured Bacilli bacterium
GAATTTTTGAATTTATTAGTTAATTATTTTTAATATAGCTTCACTAACATTTCCTTTTGTAGAGATTATATTAATATTTCCACCGTTATAATTTAGATTATCTTTTAAAATATTTTTTATTCTATCTGTAATGCCAATACTTCCATCAATAAACATAACATCTCCAAGTACTTTTTTTATAGCTTCTTTAGCAAGTGGAAAATGTGTGCAACCAAGTACTACTATATCTATATCTTTATAATTTTTTAATAAGTCTTTTAGATATGGATATGGATCTTTATTATTTTCGATTAAACCCGCAAGAAAAGGAGCTTCAATTAAGGTGCAATCTGGAGTTTTGTAGTTGTTGAATAATGCTTTAAACCTTTTACTTTCACCAGTCCCCTTAGTTGTTAATACAAGTGTTTTCTTATTTTGATATTTATCATGAATAACTTTAATAGCAGGTTCAGTACCAACAAATGTTAGGTTAGGATATTTTTTTCTAATGTCATTTAGTACTACTTCCGTTGCGGTATTGCATGCGCAAATAATTAATTTAGGATCATACTTAAGCAGGTTATCCACAACACTACTTATTATATTAAATAGTTCTTCTTTAGTTTTATTTCCATAAGGATTATTTTTGCTATCTGCATAATACACGTAATTTTCATTTGGTAATTGTTTAACTACTTCCTTTAGGATAGTTGCTCCACCAATTCCAGAATCAAAAAAACATATTGGTTTTTTATTCATGTTTACACCTTCTAAATATAATTAATTATATGCCTCTAAAACATGATATAATTATACAGGAGGGTTAATGATATGGCAAGTAGCATGATACATATTGCAGTATCAAATGAAATTAATAAAGTATTAAAACGTAATAATAAGTATATTTTAATAGGAAGTATAGCACCTGATATTGCAAAGCATATTGGTATGTCAAAAAAAGATTCGCATTTTCAGGATACCGATGATGATTTACCCCATTTAGATAGGTTTTTAAACAAATATAAAAATAAACTAAATGATGACTTTGTATTAGGTTATTATATTCATTTATATACTGATTATTTATGGTTTAAGTATTTTGAACCTGACTTTTATAAAAATGGTGTTATATATAAATTAGATGGAAGTGAAGAATATGTTCCATTTGATAAAAAAAGGGATTATTTTTATAATGACTATACTAATTTAAACATAAAATTAATTGATGAATACAACATGGATTTAAGTATTTTTTATGAAGAAGTACCAAAATTTGAAAACATTATAAAGGAAATTCCCATGGATAAAATTGATATAATAATTAATCAGGCCGGTATTATAATAGAAAATACTAAGGAAAATAAAGCTTATGTATTCGATATGGAAGTTATAAATAAGTTTATTGCTACGTCAGTAGAATATATATTATCAAATTTAAAAAGCATAGGAGTGATTTAAATGAAAGTATTATTAGTAAATGGAAGCCCTCATAAAGATGGAGTAACTAACTTAGCTTTAGAAGAAGTTTCTAAAATGTTAAGTAAAAATGGTATTGATACTGAAATATTTTGGATAGGTAATAAAGCTATTTCTGGATGTATTGGATGTGGAGCATGCTTTAAAACTAAAAGATGTTTTATTAATGATAAAGTAAACGAATTTGTAAGCAAGGCAGAAGCAGCAGATGGATTTGTATTCGGAACACCTGTTCATTATGCCGGACCTAGTGGTTTTATAAAATCATTTATGGATAGATGTTTTTATGGTAAAGGTTATGCTTTTGAATATAAACCAGCTGTTAGCATAGTTAGCTGTAGACGCGGTGGCGCAGCAACAACTTTTGATGATCTAAATAAGTATTTTACGATTTCTAATATGATTGTTGTTGGAAGTCAGTACTGGAATCAAATTCATGGTAATAATAAAGAAGAAGCTATAAAAGATGAAGAAGGGCTTCAAACGATGAGAACGCTTGGAAATAACATGGCTTGGATATTAAAATGTATTGAAAAAGGTAAGCAAGATGGTGTACAATATCCAGAAAAGGAAAAAAGAATATCAACAAATTTTATAAGATAGAAGATGGTGTTATGAAAAAAAAAGTAGTAATAGGAATGAGTGGTGGCGTTGATTCATCAGTTGCGGCTATAATTTTACAAAAGCAAGGGTATGAAGTAATTGGCCTTTTTATGCGTAACTGGGATTCATTTGCAGATGGAGAGTTAGAAGGAGCTCCGACGACGAGCCAAGGGATTTGTCCTCAGGAAGTAGATTATAATGACGCTAAAAAAGTATGTGATAAACTAGGAATTCCTTTATATAGAAAAGATTTTATAAAAGAATATTGGGATTATGTATTTACTTATTTTTTAGACGAACTAAAAAATGGTAGGACTCCTAATCCGGATATAATGTGTAATAAATATATTAAGTTTGACCAGTTTGCAAAAGAAGCTGAAAAACTAGGAGCAGATTACATTGCAACTGGCCATTATTGTAGAATTAAAGATGGACAATTGATGCGTGCGATAGATAATAATAAAGATCAGTCATACTTTTTATCACAGGTAAGTAAAGAACAGCTAAAAAACGTTTTATTTCCAATTGGTGATATGATAAAACCAGACGTTAGAAAAATAGCTGAAGAATATGAGTTAGTAACCGCTGATAAAAAAGATTCAACTGGTATATGTTTTATTGGCGAAAGAAACTTCTCTAACTTTTTGAAAAACTATTTACCTAATAAACCAGGTGATGTAATAGATATTAAGACTAATAAAAAAGTAGGAGAGCATATTGGCTTAATGCATTATACAATTGGTCAAAGAAGAGGACTTAATATTGGTGGTACAGAAGAAAGGATGTTTGTTGTAGGAAAAGATTTAAATAAAAACGTTTTATACATTGCAACAGGTGATGATAATGAATATTTGATTACCGATTCCTGTTTAGTAGAACAAGTTAACTGGACTTATGATAAAAAGATAGAAAAATGTACTGCAAAGTTTAGATATAGACAAACCGATGTAGAAGTAGAATTAGAATGGTTAGATAACGGAGAAATATTAGTTAAATATCCTCAAGGTGTTAAATCAGTTACCCCAGGACAAGCATGTGTATTTTATTTGGGTGATATATGCTGCGGTGGTGGAATAATAAAAGAAGTTAGAAAAAATGGTAAAAAATTATGGTACTTATAAAAAAAAGAAATTCTCTTTTATGTAGAATTTCTTTTTTCTTGAATTATTTTTTTATTATTTAGTAATCTTTCGTTATTAGGTTCCATATCTATGGCTTTATTACACC
This sequence comes from uncultured Bacilli bacterium, assembly GCA_947589535.1. GTDB lineage: Bacteria > Bacillota_I > Bacilli_A > RF39 > UBA660 > Aphodocola. The sequence continues at coordinate 3,286 of CANQAS010000056.1, forward strand.
ATTTTAAGGCTTCATCATAATTTTCTAAATAAAATTCACTTATTGATAAAAGGTCATATGGTGTATAATTCCAACTAAAAGGTTCATTTATGTATGTTTTTAAGTGACTTTTTATTTTTAACGCTTGAAGACAATATTTTTTAACTTCCTTAAAGTTATTTAATTCATATTCAAGTAATGCTCTTTCTATGTATGGATCCCTTAAATAAGGAGCTTCAAGAATAGCTTTATCAAGCCACATTTTCGCCTCATCATATCTTTTTAGGCTCTTATAACACCTAGCGATAAACCTCATTGAGGCACATCTTTCATCTTTCCATGTTGCACTTTTTAAGGAAAGATGTTTTATTAGTGTATCGATAGCTTCGTTCCATTTTCCATAATACATGTATTCCCTTCCTAGGTAATGAACGTTTCTATCATCTAAAGGGTTTTCCTTAACGGATAATTCTAGAAGTGGTAAATAACTACTCCTTGATTTAGTATTATCAGGCCAATGATCTACTGTTATTTCATCAGTTGTTACAAACACTTCTTTTTCGCCTGTGTATTTTAATACTTCATGCACTGGATGTACCCACTCATAATTATTTCTTGAATGGATTTTTTCTATGTAGAAGTTAACTGCTGGATTTCCTTTTTCATCGTGACTCCAGTTATAGTTATATCTTAGATGATTAACTCCATCTTTCCATAATAATTCTAATTTTTTTCTCCATCCAGGAGATAATACTTCGTCTAAATCAGTGCATACGCAAATATCACAATCCTTTGGTACTAATGCTAATGATTCGTTTCTTGCTACGTCAAACCGCCAAGGTTTTATTTCTTTTACTACTACGTTAACTTTAAGTTCTTTTAGGTTTTTTACGGTATTATCAGTTGAACCAGTATCTAAAACGTATATTTCATCAGCTTCTTTTACTGACTCATACCATCTTTTAGTAAATTTTTCCTCGTTTTTACTAATTGCGTACACACATACTTTTTTACTCATAAATTAATTCCTTTCTATAATTTATATGAAGTTACTTATTTTAATTTAACCTAAATATAAAATGGTAATTGTTATTAAAGGATTAACTAAATATGAATCTGATAATATGTCATCTAATAATGGTGTATTTAACGTTAAATTAGTCTTTGATAGGTTTACAAATTCCATTTTTTCTCCAGCTTTTCCTATTACGAATAATCCTTGCCCCACAATTGGGGATGAAACACTTTGACCATACCATAAGCTTCCACCAGCATAAACCGTTGGTTCATTTATTTTTTTAAATCCAACTGCTGCCATGGTTGCTAAACTATTTGTGCTTGAGTGGTAAGTATTTACTACAAAATCTATTTTATATACTCCTTCTTGATTAAATGTTATGGTATTATCCATAGAATCTACCGAGCATAAATTTCCGTTATCATATGTTTTTGCGGAAAGCGGCAACCGATTATTTGAGGCTATCGTATAACCAGTTGGAAGATTATTGTTATAGGTTGTTATATAAACCGCCTTAAGATCATATTCACCTTGTGGTCCAGGTATTCCTTGAGGACCTTGTGGACCAGGTATTCCTTGCGGACCTTGTGGCCCTTGAATTCCACGTTCGCCTTGAGGACCTTGTGGACCTGGAATGCCTTGTGGTCCTTGCGGCCCTTCTTCTCCCGTAACCCCTTGTGGTCCTCTTATTGTCCCAACGTTTTTCCACGTGTTATCCTCGCTAGACCACACGTATAAGTCATCACCAACTAAATAAGAATCACCTGGGTTACCTTTTTCGTGAGCTTTTTCTAATTCTCCCACATCATCATATGAACCTAATATGGTGACGCTTGTTCCAGCTGG
>CANQAS010000057.1 GCA_947589535.1 uncultured Bacilli bacterium
ATTAAAATATAACATATTTTTTTTAGAAAAACAATATACAGTATATAGACGTAAAGTATAATAATTGTTTTTCTAATTAATTATATGTATATTTAAATTGTTTGATGAAATAATAAAAACTAGTTTTAATAAAACTAGCCATAATACTGCTAGCTTTCATCAAATAAAATTTCATTAAAAGTTATTTCTGTACTAGCAAATAGATTAAAATAAAATTTTACAAGTATATTTTACCATTTACGTAAATATATGTCAATTTAATAAATTACTTTCTTGTGTTAAAATATTAATGGTGATAATTATGAAACTATTAGTAGTATCAGATATCCATGGTGATTATGAATCTTTAAATAAAGTTATTCATAATGAATCTTTTGATAGATTAATAGTACTAGGTGATTTACTTCCTTACTCATATGATTATGAGGATAAACTAGATGATAAAATAATGAATTTACTAAGTAAATTCAAAAACAGACTTGTGCTTATTAAAGGCAACTGCGATACTTTTATAAACTTTAATGCGTATGGTTTATATGCGCATGATGTTATTAGTTTAACATTTAACAATCACGTAGTTACGTTCACCCATGGTAATATTTATAACAAAGGGTTTTTACCTAGTTATCATGGTGATATATTTATGTCTGGTCATACACATATACCAATGTTAATTAAAGAACATGAAATTATTTATTGTAATCCAGGAAGCCTTGGAAAACCAAGAGGTGGTTCTAGTAAAGGATACATAATTTACGAAGATGATAAGATAATGTTAAAAAATATAAATAAAAACATAATAAAAGAACTTTACCTTAATTAGTAAAGTCCTTTTTTATATCTAATATTCATCAGTTAAATTAGTATATAAAATTATGGTATATTTATATCTTAACTTTGCCTTTTTTATCATTAATTATACCCCATGACCATTATTTTATTTCTTCCTTCTTGTACTTTTCCTTATAGTTTACAAAGTACCCTTTAGCATTTTCATTACTTTTTATTATTTTTATATCATTATCAATTATTTCTATTGCTACACAATTATCTATGCATAAACAATTAATATCAGTACCCTTTATAATGTTTTTTAAATCATTTTCTTTTTTTAAATCACTAGAAAAATGTGGTACAAACATATAATTTATAAAACCTAATCCATCAATTTCGGCATAATTATCAGAAATATTATTCATTATTTGATAATCTGATAAGCCTTTCTTGCACCAAATAATTGCACCAGCAGATATTCCAGCCATTACGCAACCTCTTTCCATTGCTTTTTTTAACATAACATCCATTTTGGTTTCTTTAATAATAGACATTAGCTTTGATGTATCACCTCCGCCTACGTATATAATATCTGCCTCTTTTATTTTACTTTCTACCACTTCCATATGAGTAAGCGTCTTATTAGATATTTTACCAGTTTCACAACCTAAGTTCTTATATATATCTTTAATGATTTTATAGTAGGAATCTGCAAAAGAACTAGCTAAACCAATAAATAAAAACTTTGGATTTTCTTTATTAGTAAGTCTAACAATTTCTTCATCCATTTCTTTGGTTTGGTAACTTGTACCAGCTCTTCCAATTTCTCCTCCACCTATTGCAACTATTTTCATATTCTTATCTCCTTAAATTAATTTATTAATGTTTTTTAACATTTTCATTTTTTTATTTATTATATCTAATCGTTCTTTCTTTTGTTTTTCATCTTTAAAATATATATCATTTTTGTAAATAACAACATCATTTTCTTCCAATTTATCAGGCATAATATCTATGTTTTCATATTTTTTAATACCTGTTTTTAGATCAATTAACGTTACTATACCATTTATTATCTCATCTACTGTATATTTCATAATATCTCCTATCCATTAGTATCAGTATCTTCTGTATTTACGGTTATATTTTCTCCATCTGATGTAAATATAATTGTTCCATCTAAATCCGTTCTATATACTTTAATATTTCGTTTATTTAATTTATCAATAGTTACTTGATTTGGATGATTATATATATTATTTTCGCCTACTTGTATTATTGCATATTTAGGTGCAACTACATCTAAAAATTCATCAGTAGAGCTATAACTTGAACCGTGATGTCCTATTTTTAATACATCACTTTTAATATCTTCGTTAAGTATTTGTTTTTCAACATTACCAGTTGCATCTCCTGTAAATAAAAATGTATTATTTCCGTAAATTAATTTTAGAATGATTGATGAATCATTAGCATCATTATTATCTGATCCAACATGAATAACTTCTAAAACAGCATCTCCGAGATGTAAAATATCATCTTGCATCGGTGTAACGTACGTAAGCTTTTTATTCAGCAAAGCGTCTAAAACATCTTCAAAAGTTTTAGATGTAGATACCTTCTCTGGCATCAAATACATATTAATATCAAAATTGTTTATAATATCATCCATTCCGCCAATATGATCTTCATGCGGATGAGTTCCAACCACATAATCAAATGAAGTTATACCTAAGTCCTTAAAGTAACTAACTAGTTTTTTTCCATCTTCATTATTCCCAGCATCAATAAGCATATTATGATCTTTATTTGTAATTAATATTGAATCCGCTTGTCCAACATTAATAAAATATACATTAAGATTACCATCCACTTCTGACTTTTTATTAGTAACTTCTGTTTTTGAAATATTTGATACAGACGCAGTACTTTCCTTAATATTATTTAAAAATTCTGTTCCAAAAACAATATATAGTAAAATACAAATACCTATTATTATTCTAAATATATTAATGTTTTTCTTATTCATACCATCACCATTATAATAATATCATTTTTCACAAATTATTGCATTAAAAAAACTGAATATTATTCAGCTTCTTTCTTTATAACTTCTTTTCCTTTATAGTTACCACATGCTGGGCATACTCTATGTGGTCTAATCATTTCACCACACTTAGGACATTTTACTGTTCCGTTTGCTTCAATTTTATAGTGAGTGCGACGCATTCTTTTTCTTGTCTTACTTACTTTTCTGAATGGAACTGCAAATAATTGGATATCCAACTTTAACATATTCTCACTCCTTCCTTACTCTTTATTAAATTTACTTAAAGCTTCGAGCCTTGGATCTATCATTTCCTTTTGTTCAGCTTCCGTGATAAACTTCCAACCATCACCTTCTAGTGATTCTTCTTTAGCATCAGGTGCAAGAACTCTTAAAGGAACATCCACTAATATATTTTGCCATACAATTGGAAAAATATCAAGACTATTTTGATTAATTTCTAATGAATTATCATTATTTTCTCCAATAACTTCATTAATATCAATATCAAATGTATAATCTACATCCTTGAGTGTTCTAGCACAGCCAAGTACCATAACTCCTTTTACGTTTATATCTAATTCATATTCTTCTTCGTTATTATATATGAATCCAGAAACCGTAACCGGGGAAATTTTTCTAATTTCCGTACCTTTTAATAATTCATCAGGTATTATTATTTCTTTATTGACTGATATTTTATACTCATTTTGATATATCATTTTAGTTAAATCAATCTTCATTATAACAGTCCTTTCGTATGATTAATTATACTATCTTTTTTATACTTTTACAATATATGTTTACTATTATAAAATACTAATATATGAAATTAATAATCCTAGGAAATATTTATAAAAGAAAACTAAAAACATTATAAATCACTACTAAAAATATATGAATTAATAGATAAGATTATAGTTGAATAATTAATATCTTCTTTATAGCATTTCTGTTTTTAAGTAACTCTGCTAATATTGTTATTTTATATTTGATAAATCCTTCTACTTAATCTAACATGACCATTTTACAACATACTTTAAATATTATATCTTTTATTTTTTTACTTATATTAGAAAACACTAAAAAACAATCTTCTTTGATTTAACACACATATAAAAATCAAAACAATCACTTTTATTGCAAGTTATGTATATTTTAACTAAGTATAAAATACTATTCCATGTTCTTATAATAATTTCTTATATCATTATATAAATTATCATTAAAACTTTTATTCTTAATAGACTCTATCTCAAATTTATATGGTGCATACGTTCTATCTTTAGCACCTTCTTTTACACTTACATACGGAGTTTCAAGTATTTTAGGTACGCTTTCTAACCTTTTGTTATAAATAACATTTATCAATGCATCAAATCCAATGGTTCCATATCCTAAATTCTCATGTCTATCTTTTCTTGCTCCTAGTTCGTTTTTAGAATCATTTACGTGTACACATGCTATTTTGTTAATGCCTATTATATTATCAAATTCATCTAGAAATTCATCAAACTTAGTCATATCATATCCAGCATCATTTAAATGGCATGTATCTAAACAAACCATTAATTTATCACTATATCTAACACCATCAATAATTCTTTTTATATGATGTAAATCAAAAGCAACTTCTGTACCTTTACCCGCCATTGTCTCTAAACATATTTTAACTTCTTGATTTGGAGTTATAACTTCATTTAAAGCACTAATAATATTTTCTATTCCAGTATCAATATCAAGTGATACATAACTTCCTGGATGAAGAACTAACTTGTCTACTCCAAACATTGATGATCTATTTATTTCTTCTTTTAAAAATTTTATTGCAAACTCATAAGATTCTTTTTTAGAGTTATTGGCTAAATTAATAATATATGGTGCATGAATAATTATGTTTTTCAAATCAATATTATTTTCATATAATAAGTTTCTAGCTTCTAATGTCAAATCATAACTTATCACACATCTTTTGGTATTTTGAGGTGCTCCCGTATAAAACATAAAACAGTTATTACCATAACTAATTGCTTCTTTAACACTACCAACTAATTGGTCATTAGATCTAAATGATACGTGTGATCCTATTAATAACATATACTACCTCTCTTACTTCTATTGATATTATATAACAATATATGGTTTAACGCAAAGAAAAAAGACCAAATAGGTCTTTAATTTATTTTAATATGAACTAGTACATGTATTATATGTAATTGTACATTGAA
>CANQAS010000058.1 GCA_947589535.1 uncultured Bacilli bacterium
AATTCTTTTTCTCAATCTAAAATTTTCAGGTGTAACTTCTACTAATTCGTCTGAGTTAATATAATCTAAGCTTCTTTCTAAAGTAAGTTGTCTAGGTCTTTTAAGCACTACTGTATGATCTTTACCTGCACTTCTTGTATTTGTTTGTTGTTTTTGTTTTACTACGTTTACTGCTAAATCATTTTCACGATTGTTTTCACCAACAATCATACCTTCATATACTTCTGTGCCTGGCTCAATAAACATAACACCGCGATCTTCTAATTGACCAAGACCATAAGCTGACGCTTTTCCATTTTCCATAGAAACTAATACGCCCAATTTTCTTTCCCCTACAACTGCATCCGCCATTGGCATATATTCCTTAAACGTATGGTTAATTATTCCATAACCTTTAGTCATAGTCATAAAGTCAGTCATAAAACCAATTAATCCACGTGATGGGATAATATAGTTAAGTTTTACTTGATTCTGATTATTAGTCATATTAATCATCGTACCACCACGAACACCTAAAGCCTCAATTACTGGTCCTACGTTTTCTTCTGGAACTTCAAGTTGTAAGTCTTCATATGGTTCACATTTAACTCCATCTACTTCTTTAATAATAACTTCAGGTTTTGAAACTTGCATTTCATAACCTTCTCTTCTCATATTTTCAATTAAAATTGATAAATGAAGTTCCCCACGACCAGATACTATCCAACTTTCAGTATCATTTTCTCTTACTTTCAACGAAACATCCCTTTGGGTTTCTTTCATTAATCTTTCTTCAAGTTTTCTTGCAGTTACAAATTTACCTTCACGTCCTGCGAATGGTGAATTATTAACGCCAAATGTCATTTGAAGTGTTGGTTCATCTATTCTAAGTGGTTCAAGAGCTTCTTCTTTACCTATAGTACAAACTGTTTCACCAACTGATATATCAGGAAGCCCTGCTATTGCAACTATTTCCCCAGCATGTGCTTCTTTTATTTCGATTCTTTTAAGTCCTAAGAATCCAAATAATTTTTGTATTCTAAATTGTTTAATAGTACCATCTAATCTAACACATGACACATTCTCATTTTCTTTAATAGTTCCTCTTGCGACTCTTCCAATTCCTATTCTTCCAACGTAATCGTTATAATCAAGTAATGCTGGTTGAAATTGAAGTGGTGATTCACTATCAGTACTTGGTCCTGGAATATTATTAATTATCATATCAAGAACTGGTTCCATCGTATGTTCTTGTGTATTTAAATCCTTATCTAAACTTGATGTACCATTCAATGCTGATACATAAACAACTGGAAATTCTAATTGATTATCATCTGCTCCAAGCTCTATAAATAGCTCTAATACTTCATCTAATACCTCATCTATTCTAGTAGAAGGCTTATCTACCTTATTTATTACGACGATTGGTTTAACACCAGCTTCTAATGCTTTTTTAAGCACAAATCTTGTTTGAGGCATTGTTCCTTCATAAGCATCAACAACAAGTAATACTCCGTCAACCATGTGCATTATTCTTTCTACTTCACCGCCGAAGTCAGCATGTCCTGGGGTATCTAAAATATTAATTCTAGTATTTTTATAATTAATAGCTGTGGTTTTAGCAAGTATTGTTATACCACGTTCTCTTTCAATGTCATTAGAATCCATTGCTCTTTTTTCTACTTCTTCATTTTCTCTAAACGTGCCTGATTGTTTTAATAACTCATCTACAAGAGTTGTTTTACCATGGTCAACATGGGCAATAATAGCAACGTTTCTTATTTCCATAAATAACACCTCTTTTTTACTAACCAGTTAATTATAGCATAAAATAACAAAATATTACAAAAAAATTTTGTTTTAAAATAAAAAAACGGATTATTCCGTTTTCTATTGACTAATTAAATTACCATTTGATGGTAACTTTCCATCCTCAATCAATTTATCTATATTATTTTTAGTATCATGATAATATAATTGATATGTTCCTGTTCTAACAATACCATCTTTACATAAAGATGGATTGTCTCTTTCAAGATCCGATGCTATCTCATTTGGATTCTTACCACAATTATCAAATATCCAATATTCATTCATTATATCATTAGCTAAATCAACAATACTATTTACCTGACCTTCTTTTACTTCATAAGTTCCTACTTTATAACTTATAATTTCATTATCGCCATTATATTTATTTGCCACGCTTTTAGGAACCCTAATTTTAACAACATAATTTATTTCTGGTTTAAATTCATTTAAAAATTCACAATCTTCAACACTAACTCCTAGTTTTTCAGCAACAATAGATTTACTGTAATCACCACTTTCTATAACATAATCTAAAATTTGCTTATCATTTACTATTTGGTCATCTTCATCAACATAACTTTGAATATTACTCATGTCCTCTTCTATAGATTCATAAGTAGTTACATTTTCTTTATTTAATTCCTCAATATTTACTCCTGTAGCAGCACAACCAACCGCAACCGAAAAAGTAACCGTACCAACCAATACAGGTATAAACACCTTTTTAAACTTATTGATGTTAAAACCTCGAGTATTAAATTTTGCGTTATGCTTTGATATTTTGAAAATGCTTTTTAAGCTTTTAACCCTGTTTGATAAAGAATTTGGAAGACTACGTTTTTCCTTTGCTTCCTGTAATCTTTTATCATATATTTGCCTATTTTTACTACCAGGTTTTTCTATATTTTCAATTAAACTTGCCTCAATCACATCTAAAGCATAAAGCCTATTTATAATATCCATATTAATATCAGAATTTTCGATTTTAAGATTTTGTAATACTTTATTATGTTCTTCTAATACCCTTTTTTTCACAGTCAAGGCATTTATAATATCTTCAATACTAGCAGATGACTTAATTCCTAAAAACTCATAAAAATCCATTTCAACATATTCATTAGTTTTTATTTTTTTATTAATAAAAAGTTTATCTAAAGATAAAAAATAATCATTCATGTTAACCCTCCTATTATATCTATAATTAATAATAACAAACTTATATAAAAAAAGCAAATTTATTAAATTTGCATGTAAAAAAGAAGTATATCTCTATACTTCTTGAACTACTGTTATTATCATTGGCTTACAACCAGTTTCTTCATATAGGTAATGACTTAAACGCTCTCTTATACCAAGTTTTATTTTATTATATTCAACGTAATTATTAGATGTATTTTCATTTATTACTTCTAAGGAAATACGTTTAATTTCATCTATTAATTCAGTATTTTCTTTAACATATATAAATCCTCTAGTTAATACTTCAGGATATGCAAGAATATCTTTGGATCTTTTATCTAATGTTGCGCATATAATAACAATACCATTATCTGATAACATTTCTCTATCTTTTAATACTAATTCACCTATGTCTTTAGATGAATTACCATCTATTAAAATATCATCAGTTTTTACTCTTTCTTTTATGTCTTTTATTTTTCCTCCAATAATGGTTATAACATCGCCATTTTGTTTCAACAATATATTTTCCTTTGGTATACCAATGTGTGATGCTGCATTAGCATTTGCTACCATATGGCGATATTCACCCTCGACTGGGACATAATACTTTGGATTCATTAAGTCTAGCATCAACATGATATCTTCACTAGACGCATGATGAAGCAGATGTTCCTTCTTAGACATGGTAATTACTGATGCACCTACTTTTGATATATCATCAATTACTTTTATTGCAAGCTTCTCATTATAATCATTTACTGGTTCTAAAAATAATACCGTATCAGTATCTTTTATTTTAACAAACTTATCATAACCATTTATTATTCTATTTAAATTAGTAAATGGCTTTTCTCTTTCGTTAGAAATAAGTATAACTGCATCTTTATCATTAATATTACTTAAATCACCAATTCTATCCTTATCAAAATTAACATACCCATTATTTATCATATCATTTATGATATTTTGAAGTTTATGTCCCATAACAACTACTCTTCTAGTTGTTTTAGAAATTTCATTAAATAATTCTTCTATTCTTGATACATGTGCAGTAAATACCGTAACTATAATTCTATTTTCTGTTTTACCAAAAGTATCTTTTATTAATTTACTAACTCTATTTTTAGGAGATGTATAACCTATTTTATCAGCATACATACTTTCTCCAAGAAGACATAAAACTCCTTGTTTTCCTATGTATGCAAGCTTTCCTATATCAGTCTTATAAGGTCCTAACATAGTTGCATCAAATACATAGTTTCCAGTATAAAATATTGTTCCATCAGGAGTATTTAAAGCATAACCAACATTATCCGGTATAGAATGAGTAAGCCTAACCGGAAAAACACTATTTCTTCCAAAAGATATCTTCTTATGTGGATCGATTTCAATAATATTTTTAAATTTAATATCATTATCAGCTAATTCTTTTTTTAAAATGTTTGCACTAAACTTAGTAACATAAACTTTAAGACCAGGAACTTCCCTTACAATATCACAAACAGCTCCCATGTTTTTCTCATGACCATGAGTTATAAACAAACCTTTAATATTTTTTATATTTTCTTTAATATAATCAAAATTTGGTATTATGTAATCAACACCCAAAAGCTTATCTTCAGCATATTTTAAACCCGCATCAAAAATAAAATTATCATTATCTACCTTAACAACATACATATTTTTTCCTTCTTCGTTAAGGCCTCCTAAAGCAAATATCTTAATTTTGCTCATAAATGTTCCCTCCTTTCTTTTTTTATTAAGCTATATAATTATAGCATGTTTTAAATAAAAATACTACAAAATAAAAGAATAACTATACGTTATTCTTTATCCTTATTTTTTTTGTAAACGATATACCCAATTACTCCTAATATTATTAGTATTAGTAATATCCATAATATCAATTTAAAGTTTACCTTATTTACTTTT
>CANQAS010000059.1 GCA_947589535.1 uncultured Bacilli bacterium
AAAATAAATAATCCAAAAAAAGCTGTCATAAAAGATGAAGTATTATTAAACAAATTCTTTATAAACGGTAATTTCAAAAACAAAATACATAAAATAGTCGTATATAACCCAGTTATGAAAATCTCGGCGGCCATATAAGAATTTATTATATTTTCATCTTTTTTCTTAGGTTTTTCTTTCATGTATTCTAAAAGTGGAGGTTCAAATGCAAAAGCAAGGCCGGCTAACGTATCCATAACCATATTTATCCATAACATTTGAATTACGGTAACCGGAGTATCCACACCTATAAAAGGGCCTATTATTGATATACTAAGTGCACATAAATTAACTGTTAATTGAAATATAATAAACTTTCTAATACTTTTAAAAATAGTTCTTCCAAATAAAATTGCTTTACTAATAGATAAGAAGTTATTATCTAGTATTACTATATCACTAGCTTCTTTAGATACTTCACTACCCGAGCCCATAGCAAAACCAACATCTGCCTTTTTTAACGCAGGAGCATCATTTACACCATCACCGGTCATACCAACTACTAATCCCATTTCTTCAGATACTCTTACTAGCCTACTTTTATCTTGTGGTAAACTTCTTGCTACAACCCTTAAATTTGGAATAATTTTTTTAAGTTCCACATCCGTCATATTATTAAGTTCACTTGATGTTAATACAACATCTTTATCACTTTTAATTAATCCTATTTCCTTTGAAATAGAAATTGCTGTATCCTTATTATCACCAGTAATCATAACCGTTTGAACACCAGCTTCCTTAACTAATTTTATTCCTTCTACAGCTTCTTTTCTAACGCTATCTTTTATTAAAATAATACTTACAAAAACAAGATCTTTAAATAGTTTCTCAGTTTGGTGATTACTTGTTGCAAGTAAAATTACCCTTGTACCATTTTTAGTTGCTTCTTCTATCTTTCTTTCTATTTTTAATTTATTTGTAAAAGGAATCTTATGTCCGTTTTGATCATAGCAATATTTACAAGAACTAAGTAAAACCTCAGGAGCTCCTTTAATTAAATTTCTAATGTTTTTATCATCAATAACGGTTATCATATATTTATTTTTACTCTCAAAAGGGATTTGTTTTATTTTATTTATTCCTTCATAATTAAATGGTTTAAAAAAAGATAATAAACATCTATCAGTAGTATTACTTCCTATTATTTTTTTCTTATCATAATATGACATATTATTAACTACCATAGAAGTTTTTAAAATTTTAGTAAAATCATTATGCTTTAAATCGGATTCTTTTTTATATACATTTAATGAACCATCTACTATAGCATTACACTCTAATTTACCAGTTGTTATAGTACCAGTTTTATCACTAAATAAAATATTAATATTTCCAGCCGTTTCAATCCCCACCATTTTTCTTACAAGTACGTTATTTTTAAGCATTCTCTTCATATTAGAGGATAAAACAAGTGTTATCATCATAGGAAGTCCTTCTGGCACTGAGACAATTATTATTGTAACTGATAATGTAAGAGCATATATAATATGTTCTATCATTGCGGTTTTATTTGTTAAAGTACTTAGTATTTCACTTAAAACAAAACCATTATCAACAACAATCACAGAAAAAAGATAGGATACTGATGCCAAGCAAGCTCCTATATAACCAAATGTACTTATTATTTTCGCTAAATTTCTAAGTCTTATTTTAAGTGGACTTTCACCTGTTTTTTCAGCTAATTCACTTGCTATCTTTCCATAAAAAGTATTTTCTCCTACTTCGGTTATTAAGATAGTAGCAGCTCCAGAATATATAACCGTTCCCCTAAATAATCTATTTTTTTCTGTAATTTTATTTTTCGATATAGCTTCTTTATGAATTTCTTTAGATTCACCATTTATAGAAGATTCATCAACGTTTACATTACCATCTATAATAATACCATCAGCTGGTACTTTGTCTCCTGATTCTAATAAAACTATGTCGTTTTTAACAATTTCATCTATATTAACTTCCGTAATTTTTCCTTTTCGTTTAACTTTGCATTTTAGTTTAGAAGATTCTTCTTGTAGTTTATTAAATGCTTTTTCACTCCCATACTCAGATATGGTAGAAATAAATGATGCAAAAAATATTGCTATTAAAATACCAAGAGTTTCATACCAATCAAAATCTCTGAATAAAAAAACAATTTTTATTGCAAGTGCTATTAAAAGTATCTTTATTATCGGATCTCCTAAAGATTCTATTAAAATGCTTATAAAACTATTATTTTTATCATTTTTTATTTGATTAGAACCATATTTTTTTCTACTCTCTACTATATCTTTATCATCTAGTCCATTAATATTGTATTTATTCATGATTCCTCCTTAGTAAATGTTACTCGAGGAAAATATAATTTATTATTTAATTCGTACGACAAAACAATTTTATAATGGACAAAAAAAACAATGCTAATTTAAGCATTGTTTTCATCATCTATCTTTCTTCTTTCCTAACACATACCTTTTTATACCGTTTTAACTCCTTAATAAAAATAGATTCATTATCAATAGAAGCAAATAAATACACTTTCTTTTTACATCTTGTAAGAGCTACATAAAGTAATCTTCTTTCTTCTTCGTATGGAAAGTATTCTTTATAATTATTTACATACTTTAATATTTCATGATCTTTTATTCTATTTGGAAAACCATTTTTATTATTATTTAACCCAATTATAAAGATATAATCGGATTGTAAACCTTTAGATTTATGAATGGTTAATTTTCTATGTTTTATTTTTAATTTATCTAATTTATCTAAATCTTTATTATTTCTAGATAATATAAACAAATTATCTATCTTATCTTTTTCTACTACTTCTCTTATCTTTTTATTTAAATCATCATAGTAAACTATTTCAACCGAGTTTATTAATTTATTTGTAGAACAAAGTTTCTTTTTTATCTGAACTTTATTTTTCATTATAAATTTACCTGATATTTTAATTAATTCATCTGGAGACCTATATGTATTTTTTAATTTAAATACTTTTCCAAATGGAAAATAAATTTTAAAATTATTAATTATTTTTAGATTAGCACCAGTAAATCTATATATGGATTGAAAGTCATCTCCTACCGCAAAAAAAGATGCATTAGATAATTTTATTAATTTCTTTATAAAATTAAATTTTGTAACAGAAGTATCCTGATATTCATCTATTATAATATGTTTATATCTAACAAAAGAATAATCAAGTGATTTTATACCTTCGTTAATCATATCATTAAAATCTAATAAATTTTCTTTTTTTAAATAAGACTCATAACATATATAACACTTCATTATTTCTTTTAATAGAATTTTATCTTTGTTGTTTGCCTTACTAATAAATTTATAAAACATATCAAAAGTATAATTATTTGATTTAAATAATTTTATAAAAGTTTTTACCAAACCATACATATCCTTTTTTGATATACCATATAAACCAAATAACGTATCATTTGAAAATGAACTAATAATAACATCAGTTAACATATCTTCTGTTAATATTTCTTTTTTTCTTCCAATTACTTTTAGTGCCAACTTATGAAATGTCATTACGTCTACTTCTTCTTCATTTAAATCATTTTTTAAATTATCTACTGCATCATTAGTAAAAGAAATACACAATATATTTTTTGGATTAACTTTTTTTTCGTATATCAAATATTTTACTCTTCCTACTATTGTTAAACTTTTACCGCTACCTGCCCCTGCTAAAATAAGTATATTTTTTCTTTTCGATGTAACTGCTTTAACCTGCTCTTTATCTAACTCATAGCCATTTATTTTAATCTTTTTATTTTTTTTTAACATTTGAATAATTCCTAATCTATCGTATAATTTAATTAGTGAAAGCACCTAAATTAACTCCTTAGACAATTAAGGAAAAAAGCGTACACCTCTGGGTAAGTACGCTTTTTTTATATCCTAAATAACAGCGTGGATATTATAACTAAAGTATTACTACTTTAAGAAAAGTTCTTTCTTTTTACATAATATTACCACCTTATATTATTAATATTAGGATGAAAGCTGTTTTCCATTTTAGGTGTTCTCACATTATTATTAGACATAACTTTTAAGATCCCCCCTAAAAATGAAAAAAGAATTAGATATTTTTTTCCAATTCTTCTATTCTTTTAATAATTCGCATCTTTCCAAATAACTTCATAATATCATAAAGGTTAGGTGTCATAGCACGAGTTGTAAGCGCTACTCTAATTACCATTGAAACATCCCCAACATGTCCTTTATAACCATCTGGATTTTCTTTATACTCTTTAACTTCTCTTGCATATCCAAACTCTTCTGATAAATCTTTAATCTTTTCAAACCAAGTTTGTTGGTCATCTTCTTCATCATAATATTTTTCTATGTAAGTTTTCATTAACTTTAATATTTCATCTTTATCATTAATATTCGTAAATTCGTAATTTTTTTCGCGCTTTTCAAATAACTCATCATACATATACCATACTAATTCTTTTACTTCGCTAAATGCAGCATAATCTTTTCTAGGCTTCTTTTGTTCTCTTTCAATATTTAAAAGTCCAACAGTAAAGTCTTTATACTTAGTTATAAGTTCGTAAAACTCTTTATCATACTCTTTAGTATAATTTACAAGCATTTCATAAAATTCAGTAGCTTTAATTCTAGATAAATAGTTTTTTGATATATT
>CANQAS010000060.1 GCA_947589535.1 uncultured Bacilli bacterium
TATACTGATAAAGATGACAATGGGTTATATGAACTTACCATAGGAGGAATAGGAGAAGTATTAGCAAACGAAGATTCTTCATATTTATTTCAAAATTTAAATAAATTAACAATAATAAATTTTGATAATTACTTTAACACATCAAATACTAAAAGTTTAGCTTCAATATTTAGTGGTTGTTCATCACTAGTAGATTTAGATGTAAGTGGATTTAATACTGAAAAAACAGAAAATATGCAGGGGATGTTTTATGGCTGTTCTAAATTAACTAATATAGATGTAAGTCATTTTGATACACAAAATGTAACTAATATGGAGGGAATGTTTCGTGACTGTAAAAATTTGGTAAATTTAGACGTAAGTCATTTTAATACAGAAAATGTAATAAATATGGGAGCTGGTTGGAGCTTTTCGGGAATGTTTGCAGGTTGTTCATCACTAACTAATCTAGACGTAAGCCATTTTAATACAGAAAACGTTAAAACAATGTATGGAATGTTTAGTGACTGTACATCGCTAATTAATTTAGATGTAAGTAATTTTAATACCTCTAATGTAACTAATACACATGCAATGTTTTCTAACTGTTCATCATTAACAGATTTAAATGTTTCGTCATTTAATACATCAAATGTAACTGATATGTCATCAATGTTTTCGAATTGTAAACAACTGACATACTTAGACGTAAGTCATTTTAACACAGAAAACGCAACAAATATGAATCTTATGTTTAATAATTGCTCTTCTTTAACAGATTTAAATGTATCATCATTTAATACATCGAGAGTAACAAATATGTCATCAATGTTTTCAAGTTGTCAACAACTAACAAATTTAGATGTAAGTAAATTTGATACTTCTAAAGTAACAAATATGTCATCAATGTTTTCAAGTTGTCAACAACTAACAAATTTAGATGTAAGTAAATTTGATACTTCTAATGTAACAAATATGTCACGAATGTTTGGTGGATTATTTTCTTTAAAAACAGTGGATGTAAGTCATTTTAATACTAAAAATGTAACAAATATGTCGTTTATGTTTGGATTATGGTCTGACAGAACTGTTAATGTTTATCAAAGTGGATTTACAAGTCTAAATTTAAATAATTTTGATACAAGTAATGTTAAAGATATGTCATATATGTTTTCATTTTGTGCTAATTTAACATCACTTGATTTATCAAATTTTGATACTTCTAATGTAACAAATATGTCACGAATGTTCAGCGATTGTATAGGATTAACTACTTTAGATGTATCACCACTTAATATGGCAAATATAACTAATACCTCTTATATGTTTTATAATTGTAGTAAATTAGAAAGTTTGAACGTTGATAATTGGAATATGCAAAATGCTGTAAACATATCAAATATGTTTCAAAGATGTTCTTCTTTAAGGACATTAAACTTGTCTAATTGGGATACTATAAATTTAACTACTATTGAAACAGGAGATTGGGCTTGGGGATTATTTTCTCAGTGTACTAATCTTGAATCAGTTGATTTAAGTGGCCTTATAACTGATAAAGTAACAAGTTTTAAAGCAATGTTTTCTGGTTGCTCTTCCTTAAAAAGCGTTGATGTTTCAATGCTTAATACTTCGAATTCAAAAAATATGATGCATACTTTTTCAGATTGTACTTCACTACAGAATCTTGATTTATCTAATTGGGATACGAAAAATGTAACTACCTTTGGTAGAATAAATGGTGGCATGTTTTATAATTGTACTTCATTAACACACCTGGTTCTAGGTAACTGGGATACATCCAATGTAAAATCTTTTGAATGTATGTTTTCATATTGTACCAAATTATTAAGTTTAAATGTGAGTAGTTTTAATACTCAAAATGCAGAGTCAATGTATCGTATGTTTGAAAACTGTAAATCATTAGAAAATTTAGATATAAGTAATTGGAATACTTTAAAAGTAAAAGATTTTAGATTTATGTTTTCTGGCTGTTCTAATTTAAATACAATACGTTTTGATATAGCTGATTTTAGTAATGCAACGAGCTATAGTGGTATGCTTAGTGGTGTTTTAAATACAATTACCATATATGTTAAGGATCAAGAAGCTAGTGACTTCATTAAAAAAGTAAATAATAATGTTAATACAATAATATTAAATAATGCATGATAAAAGTTGACATTTTTATAATTAATTAATAAAATATAAGTGTTAGTGATGAAAAAAGATTAGTAGTTTATAATTAAGTTTATAGAGATTACGTGGTTGGTGTAAACGTAAAATTAATTGTAATACGAATTACACTTTTGGAGCTAAAACGTAATATAGGCGATAACTTTTAAAGTGCTAGAAATTATTCTAGAACAAAGGTGGTACCGTGGGCAAAAGTTCATCCTTTAATTAGGATGGTCTTTTTATTTTAAGGAAGTGATATTTATGCATTTAAGAAAAATGTCCCCTACAAACATTATAAAAAAATATAATACTGATGATATTATTACAATTGCAAAAAGTATTGGTTTTAAGGTAAAAACTGGTTCTGTTAAACTACAAAATGTAATGTGTTTCTTGATTTCTGATAAGAAATCTTGTAAAAAGGAGATAATTATTGATGAATTTCAAAGTAGTGAATGGATTTATTTTGAAGTTGCGTTTCTTATTTCTTGGTATATCTTAAGGGGAAACAACAATACCTTTTCGATAAAATTAGATTATAAAGACTTTTTTAAAGAAGAAAATAAAGATGTTTTTGATTATTCATGTGAACTATTATTATATAATACATATATTAAAAATGATCTTTCTTACGTTAATAGTAAAGAAAAATTCGAAGAAATAAAAGAAGAGGCAAAAGTGCCTGATTTTATATTAAGAAATAAATTAGGAAAATAAAGGAGGAAATAAAATGACGTTATATGAAGATTTAAAATGGAGAGGGCTTATTCAAGATATATCTGATGAAGCTCTAATAGATAAATTAAATAATGAGAGTTTAACTTTTTATATTGGAACAGATCCAACGGCTGATTCTATGCATATAGGACATTATTCATCATTTTTAATATCTAAAAGACTTGCAAAATATGGGCATAAACCAATTTTGCTAGTTGGAGGCGCAACAGGGCTTATTGGTGATCCTAAACCAACAGCAGAAAGACCAATGATTTCTAAAGAAGAGGTTGAACATAACTTTAAAGGATTAAAGAAACAAGCAGAAGATATTTTTGGGTTTGAAGTAGTTAATAATTATGATTGGACTAAAGATATAAATGTAATAGATTTTTTAAGAGATTATGGAAAATATTTTAATATTAACTATATGCTTGCAAAGGATAAAGTAAAATCTAGACTAGAAAGTGGAATAACTTATGCAGAGTTTTCTTATATGATTTTACAAGCCCTAGATTTTATGCATCTTTATAAAACAAGAGGTGTTACCTTACAAGTGGCTGGATCTGATCAATGGGGTAACATTACATCAGGCATAGAATTAGTAAGAAAAAAATTAGGTAAAGAAGTATATGGAATGGTAATGCCACTTGTTACTGATTCTAATGGTGTTAAGTTTGGCAAGACAGAAGGTAATGCGTTATGGCTTGATAAAAATAAAACTTCTTCTTACGAATTATATCAATATTTAATAAATTTAGAAGACGTTATGATAATTGATTATTTAAAAAAATTAACTTTCTTAAGCAAAGAAGAAATAGAAGTACTAGAAGAAAAACATAAAGCTAATCCACATTTAAGAGAAGCTCATAAGGCATTAGCAAAAGAAGTTATAACAGATCTTCATGGCAAAGAGGAATATGAAAAAGCAGTTAAGATAAGTGAGGCATTATTTAGTGGTAATGTTAAGTTTCTATCAAAAGAAGAAATACTAGTGGGATTTAAAGATGTACCATCATTTGATGTTAAATCTGGAACTAAGCTTATCGATATGTTAATAGATAATAATATTTGTCAAAGTAAAAGAGAAGCTAGAGAGTTTTTAAATGCAGGTTCAATTTCTATAAATGATGAAAAAGTAAAAGAAGAAGGATTACAAATAACTAAAAACATTGCAATAGATGGTGAAATACTTGTTATAAAAAGAGGTAAGAAAAAAAATTATATAGGAATAATAAAGTAGAATTGTTTCTACTTTATTATTTTTTAATACATATTTTAAGAAAGTTACGTTAACAATATTATATAGAATTGTAAATTATATAATAAACAAATTACTATAAAATTAGTTTTTTATACTTTTTATAATATGAATGTCATCTTGACGGTATGGTTAATATTATGATATTATTAATAATGTATAATAGAGATAGTATAATGAGGTAAGGTGTATTAAGATGTTTAAAAAGAATGAAGAAAAAAATAAAGTAGGAAGACCAAAATTAGCAGATGGTGATACAAAAAAGAAAGCATTAGTATCAATTGTAGTAGCATTCGTTATTATAGCCTT
>CANQAS010000061.1 GCA_947589535.1 uncultured Bacilli bacterium
TGGTGCGGGTGAAGGGACTTGAACCCCCACGGATAAATCCACTAGATCCTAAGTCTAGCGCGTCTGCCAATTTCGCCACACCCGCATAAACAAGTGGTGGACCCTGTAGGACTCGAACCTACGACCGCCCGGTTATGAGCCGGATGCTCTAACCAACTGAGCTAAGGGTCCATATAATTTTCTCACTTGCTCCTATATATTATCATATTCTTAAGACATAATCAATATACTAAATTAAAAAAAATTAAAAAAATAGCGATTAATCGCCATTATTTAACATATTTAATAAATCTATTTTAAATTTATCCTTTTCTTGGTTTGCCTTAGATATCATAACACCCTTATAAGCTTGTAATTCTTGCCTATGACCTTCAGATAACAAACTTTCTGGAGTAATAGTATCTAAAATTATTGTATGTGAGTTTTCGCATACTGAATAATGTAATACTATTTCACCGTGAACTCTTACAAACAAATCATCAGTAGGTAATTTTAACTCATAGTTTCTAGTGTTTTCTTCACTATTTACACTAACTACTTTTCCCAAAAAATTACCTTCTTTTAAATGTGGATAAAATTCAAAAATTAACTTTTTGTATGCAAGCATATTATATTTCTTTACAGAACGTTCTAGTTTTTTAAATTCGTTTTCATTTAAATATTCGAAAATGTAAGATCCTTTCATAATTTCAACCCCCATATTCATTTTCTTATACCAATCATTTACACTATATATTACTCAATTGGTACCGGTATTATAACACAAACGACAACTTTTGTCAAATTATTTACATTTTTTCTGGCAAACAGGACAATAATAGGTTCCTCTTCCACCAACTTTTTCTTTTACTATAATATTTCCGCAAACATAGCATTTCATACCTTTTCTCATATGAACCATAAGATGATTTTCAAACGTTCCCCTTTTTCCGTCTATGTTTGGATATGTACCCTTATATTTCAAAGCATGTTCAAATACTTTCTTAGTATTATCAATTATTTCTTGCAGTTTAGGTTTGGTTAATTTATCAGCAAATGTTTTAGGATTTATTCTTGAAGCAAACAGTATTTCATCTGCATATATATTTCCAATGCCCGTTATAAAACTTTGATCCAATAACATCTTCTTAATATCAGTATGATGTGTTTTGAACTTATCTTTTAAATATTTTGAAGTTAAATTAGGATCAGTATACTCTAAACCTAATTTTTTATCTTCAAAAAACTTATCTATTTCATCTTTTTTTATAACTTCCATTTTTCCAAATAGTCTTGGATCATTATAATGTAGAGAAAAGTCATTAAAATAGAAAATTACATAATCATGTTTATCTTTTAAAGCTTCTAATGGTAAAAGATAGAATCTTCCTTCCATTCTAAAATGAATGATAAGATAATTATTATCTAATTCAAACAATAACCACTTACCTCTTCTTTTAACACTATTTACTTTTTGACCTTCAATGGTTTTAATAAATTCGTTTTTTTTATTATAAACTATTTTATCTAGATAAACAGATACTTTATTTATAATTCTTCCTTCAATTACCTTACTTAAATCTCTTCTTGTAGTTTCTACCTCTGCTAACTCTGGCATCAAAATCCCCCATTTCTAATTTTTATTTTGCATCATACCAATTGATACCAGTTTCAATATCAACTTTAAGTGGTACTTCTAACTTATAAGCATTATCCATGCATCTATCAACTATTTCAGTAACCTCTTTTTCTTCTTCTTTTAATACGTTAAATATAAGTTCATCATGTACTTGAAGAATCATTTTACTTTTTATATTTTTTTCATTAAATTCATTATATATATCAATCATTGCTTTCTTTAATATATCTGCACTAGAACCTTGAATAGGTGTGTTAAGTGCCATTCTTTCACCTTGTTGTCTTATCATATAGTTAGTATTGTTAAGTTCATCTATTCTTCTTTTTCTATTCATAATCGTAGTTACATAACCTTTATCATAAGCATCTTTAATTACATTATCCATGTACACCTTAGTTCCGCTATAAGTTTGAAAATATTTATCAATAAAAGCTTTTGCTTCCTTAACTGAAATCTTAAGATCTTCAGATAATCCAAAGCTACTTATTCCGTATAAAATACCAAAGTTAACCGCCTTTGCCTGCCTTCTCATAAGAGGAGTAACTTCATTTTCAGAAACTCCAAATATATCCATTGCAGTGCGGGTATGAATATCCATATCGTTTTTAAATGCATCTATCCAGTTTGGAACTTTAGAAAAATGTGCAAAAACCCTTAATTCTATTTGTGAATAATCACTAGATAATAATATACATCCATCCTCCGGAACAAAAGCTTTTCTAATTAATTTACCGTACGTTGTTCTAACCGGAATATTTTGTAAATTAGGTTCAATTGAAGAAAGTCTTCCTGTTCTTGTTAAAGTTTGAGTATATATTGTATGAATTTTTCCATCTTCCAAAATACTAGATTCCAACCCTACTATATATGTACTTTGAAGCTTAGTAAGCATTCTATGTTCTAATACCAAAGGAACGATTTCATGTCTATCAACATACTTTTCTAATATCCCTTTATCAGTTGAATAACCACTTCTTGTTTTCTTACCCTTTCCAATCTGTAATTTAACGAATAAGATTTCTCCCAACTGTTTTGGTGAAGAAATATTAAATTTTTCTCCTGCAAGTTCATATATTTTCTCTGAAATTTCCTTTATTCTTGTATCTAATTCTACATTCATATCTTTTAAAACGGTTTTATCTACCCTAATTCCCTGGTATTCCATATCACCTAAAACAACAGAAAGTGGCATTTCTATTTTTTCAAACAAATATGAACATTCTTCTTTTTTCATTTCTTCTTCTAATTCTTCTTTAGTATCAAATATAAATTTAGCTTTTTGGACAACTAATTTTTTTAGTTTTTCTTCTGGAACATTATTTGACTTAGATATTACTTCAAAAAACGAAATATCATATCCAAACTGATTTGCTAAATAAGCAATATCGTCTTTAACATTATAATTTAAAAGATATGCTGCAATCATAGAATCAAAAGATACGTTTTTTAAAGTAACATTCATTTTCTTTAAGGTAACATAATGTTTTTTTAAATCATAAGTAAACTTCTTTTTATCATTTATTTTTTCTATAACATCTTTTATTTGTTCTTTTTTAACATAATATGAAGTTTTTCCATCGCATATTGCCATAGCAAGTACATCTGCTAAATGATAATTAGTTTTGTTTGTTTCTATGTAAAAAGATATTGGCGATGTCATATTATCTATATCATTTATATTTTCTAAATCTTTTATTTCTATATCTTCTTGTTTCTTTTTAATTTTCATATTTTTTAAGAATGAATAAAATTCTAAATTCTCATACATTTTCTTCAAAGCTTCTAAATTTCCACCAGTAAGTGCTGTATCTTGGATACCAAATCCTAATGGAACCTCTTTATATATGGTTACTAAATCCTTACTTTCAAAGGCTTTTTCTCTACCATTGATTAACTTTGTTGCAGCAGCTCCTTTAATGTATGCAATATTATCATATACACCTTCTAAAGACCCATAATCTTGTAAAAGTTTTAAAGCTGTTTTTTCCCCAATTCCTTTAACTCCAGGAATATTATCCGATGAATCTCCTTGAAGTGCTTTTATGTCAATCATCTTTTCAGGAGTAAGACCATAGGTTTCAAAAAAAGTTTCTTTTGTCATCATAACGTAGTCTTTGGTTTTAAGCATTTTCATTACTACCTTATCGGTAATAAGTTGTAAAAGATCTTTGTCACTACTAACTATTAACCCTTTGTAATCATCCGATTCATCAATCATTTTAGCAAGTGTTCCTACTATGTCATCAGCTTCATAGTTATCTATTTCAAACCATTTTATTCCTAAATCAGTGAGAATTTCTTTTGCAACCGGAAACTGCTGTTTGAGTTCGTTTGGCATCTCTATTCTTCCGGCTTTATAATCTTCATATTTATCATGTCTAAACGTTTTTCCCTTATCAAATGCAACAAGCATATACTCTGGTTTTTCATCATTAATGATTTTATTAATCATATTAACGAAACCATATAATGCATTTGTTGGAAAACCCTTAGAGTTTTTCATAAAATTTCCAGAATATGCTGTGGCATAATAACTTCTGAATAATAAATTATTACCATCAACTAACACTACTTTTTTCATCTTTACCACCTATATATAATTATACCACGATTATGTTATTCTTCCCAATTAATTATAGTAAAAGCAATAATAAAAAGAGTCAAAAAACTCTTTTTACTGTAAATTATTATCTGAATTATTCGACCATATAGACTTAGGAGTCTCGTTTTCATTAGCAAAATTATCTAATTGATTAATATTAGTTGAATCTGATGAATTTTCCATTTG
>CANQAS010000062.1 GCA_947589535.1 uncultured Bacilli bacterium
TATCACATAGCTCATTAAGTTTTTCTCCAAATTTATTTAAAACTTTCTCCCAATATTAAAAAAAATCAACTATTGTTGATTTTTATTCTTATCTTTTTTTGGTGATAGTAACTTAACTGCACCACAATGATATCTTATTATATCAGAATAACCGTTATATATTTTATCAACTTGATTTTGACCTTGCAATTCTGCTTCTTCTATTATTTTACATAAAAAATCATGTAATTCTTTGTTGGCTGTTTCAATTCTTAAAATACATTCATTATCATCTTGATAATCTGTTATATATTTATCATATTCATGTACTAAAGACTTTTCAAACTTTTTTTCTTGATAAAAATATACATCATCATTAACTTTATATAAAATTTTTTCATTATCATTATAATTTTCTATAAGATATTCATCCTTCACGCAAACCTTCATTTGGTTGTTTATTATATAACAAATTTTATATTAATGTAATATAAGTATTTATTCTTTATATTTCTTATATAATAACTAATACAGATTTATTGGAATCTAAGATATAACATGGTATAATATAATATATAGATAACTGAAGGAGGTTTTGCATATGGCTAAATATTTAAGTGGTAAATATAATCATTTATGTCCTGAAGACTATGTAAGAATGATAAAAAAATTCGTAAATAGTAATAAAAAATATACAAAAGATGATATATTTAATTATTGTATTGCAAATAGTCAAAATTTAGATGATGGAGATGAAACAGAAATAAAACGACTTATTGATAATTCATTAAAAACATTTATAAAATATGAAAAAATTTATAAAAAAATTAAAAAAAAGAATGATGTATATTATACTGTTTCACCAGTTAATGATATAATTATCTTTGATGATGACGATATACCAAAAATGAATATAAGTGCAGAAACTATAGAAAACCTAAATAAAATTCAGGGTGAAAGTATGAATTTTGATTTTTGGGACGAGAATGAAATAGAAAAAACTAAAGAAACTAGAGCTTTTGGAATGACAGAAGAAGAGTTTGAACAGATGTATGAGCAAACTAATCATTTTGCGGATAGTAAAGAACTAGATCCAGCAATAGCACAATTCGTTACTGAAGAGCAATCACCACAATTAGTAAAGAAACCAAAGAAAGATAAAAGAGACGAAAAAGTAAAAACTAAAAAAAATAGAGCTTTTGGAATGACAGAAGAAGAGTTTGAACAGATGTATGAGCAAACTAATTATTTTGCAGATAGTAAAGAACTAGATCCAGCAATAGCACAATTCGTTACTGAAGAGCAATCACCACAATTAGTAAAGAAAGATAAAAAAGTAAAAGAGTGATATATTTAAAAAAGGCAATTTTAAAAAATTTATTAGAACTATGGAAATGCTATAAATATACTAATTTAAAATGCAAAGAAAAATTTTTAATTAATGTTACGAAGATTATAAATTTAGTATTAATATCCCATCTATATGAACTAATTGGTTTAGATGAAATAATGTATGTATTAAAAGGTACAGGTATAGTAAAAAATCAAGATGGAGAATATCCGTATAATGTCGGTGATGTTTTTATGTATCCAATGAATGTTTTTCGTGAGATTTATAATAATGGTGATATTGAATCTGAATACATTTTTATTAGAATTCATAAAAAAACCAGATTTATTTAAAATTGGTTAAAATTATTACAAGAAAAGAGGATTGAAATAAGAAATATAATAATTACAGGCGAAGATAATGGTTTAAGAAGAGCAATAGTAAAGTTATTAAGTTATAAGGAAAATGTTATTACTATTTCAAAAACAGAAGAAGATACTATGAGAATATTGAAATAAATACCTGAGTTTTTAGAAAATACATTTTCAGGTATTGAAGATATAGAAAAAGATTGGAGAAAAATTTAGAATGAATATAAATATTAATAGGGTAAAAATTTTTGTAACCATACCCCAAGAAAACGTAGAAGAAGTTAGAAAGGCTGTGTGTAAAGTTGGTGCAGGAATAATTGGGAATTATACTTATTGCACTTCATCAACAAAATCAATAGGTACTTTTATACCTAATGATAATGCTAATCCATATATTGGTGAAAAAAATAATTTGGAATTTGTAGAAGAAGAAAAATTAGAGTTTGTTTGTGATGTTGATAAAGTTAAAACAGTGGTATCAAAATTGAGAAAAGTTCATCCTTATGAAGAACCTGCAATAGATATTATTCCATTATTGGATGAAGAATCTTTTGAATAAAATGATTGATATTGTGCAAAAATTAGATGAATTAAATTTAAAAAATAAAAAATATATAATTTTTGATATGGATGGTACACTAATTGACTCTATTGGTATATGGAATATGATAGATAAAAAATTAATTGAGGAATACGCAGGAATAACAATTGATTTAGATTCAATACAATCAGAAAGAGACACTTTTCTTCATAGTAATCAAGATAGTGATATATATCTTGCATATTGTGAGTATCTAATTAAGAAGTATGGATTTAGTATTCAAGATTCGAATGAATTACTTAAAATAAGATGGGACAAATCAGGAGAAGTTTTAGAAGACGAAATGGATTTTAAAACTGATGTTGTAGAACTAATAACAAAATTAAAAGAATTAGGTTTTACTCTGGTATTAGCAACTATGACAACACAAGTTCAATTGGATATTTATTCACAAAAGAATAAGAGAATGTTAGAACAAATGGATATAACAGAAGTATTTGACTTGATTACAAGAAAAGAAGATGTAATAAATAAGAAACCAGATCCCGAGATATATAATAAAATAATGTAACATTATAATGCAAAACCTGAGGAGTGCTTAATATTTGAAGATTCATATACTGGAGTTTTAGCAAGTAAAAATGCAGGAATTGAAGTTGTTAACATTTATGATAAATATGCTGATATAGATAGAGATAAAATTAATTTGATAACAGATTATAGCATTGCAAATTATAGAGAATTTATTGATTTAGT
The DNA here is from genome assembly GCA_947589535.1 of uncultured Bacilli bacterium. Classification (GTDB taxonomy): domain Bacteria; phylum Bacillota_I; class Bacilli_A; order RF39; family UBA660; genus Aphodocola. The sequence continues at coordinate 2,978 of CANQAS010000062.1, forward strand.
TGAATGCGTATATTCAAATCCAGCAAAAGTAAAAATAAAGAGATGCAATAATGAGAAAGATAGATAAAATAGCATTTATATATTTAAAAGATGGTTAAGCACTTTATCAAAAGGTAAAGATACCTATTATATTCCAGGTGGAAAAAGAGAGGAAACTGAATCTGATGAAGAAACTTTAGTTAGAGAATGTAAGGAAGAACTTACTATAGATATTTTAAAAGATACAATTAAATATTATGGTACTTTCGAAGCACAAGCACATGGAAAAGTAGAAGGCATTTTAGTTAAAATGACTTGTTATACTGCTGAATTTAATGGTACTCTAAAACCTGCTTCAGAAATTGAAGAAATAAAATGGTTAGATTATAGTAACTTGAATGTAAAAATATCTCTGTTGACGAATTAATATTTAAAGATTTATATGATAAATATTTAATTGATTAATAACTATTTTTTTTGGTGAAAGGGTATGGGAGTACAAATTCAGTGTTTGTCAGACAATAGAATTACTCCCATAATTAATAAAATATAAAAAGAGGATAAACTATTTAAAATAATTTTTCCTCTTTTTTGCTTTCTTTTCTATACGAAAATATATTCTTTTAATATAATTTCTTCAGCCATATTTTTGTAATTATTCATAAGCTTTGTCAATTCTATAGGATTAAATATTTACTTTTTTCAAACAGTCTTTCATCATTTTTAATATAATTTTTCATTAATGATTTATATAAATCATCACAAGTTTTACTGACCGAAATAATATGGTGAGTTAGTTTGTTTTCCAGTAAAAGTGACATATAAAATGCCAGATAATGCCAATATCTATTCATTTTATTTTTTATTTTGTCAAAGACAAAATAAAAAATTCATCTCTAATAGGGATGAAATATATTTGAATGTCCTAAAAGTTTGAACAGATTTGTCAATGGGTGATTATGGAAGATATCTAAAACTTTCAATCATAACGACTTAATACATAAAATATCAACCTTTGATAAAATTTTAATACGAATTTTCTCGCATGTCTCGGAAAATGAGAATTTTTATGATAAAATTATATTGGTGGTTTTATGCAGTTAGAAGATCTAAAACTTGAATATGATAAACTTCAATTAAAATATGGTGCTAAAGAATTAGATTCAATATATAATGGCGGTTGTATAAATAATCCTGATATATGTTTTGTTTTTATGAATCCAACTGGTCGAAATATAGCATCATCCAAAAACTGGAAAGGAATTAAATCTCCTTGGATAGGAACTAAAAATATATGGGACTTATTTTTTGAATTAAATTTGATGGATAAAAAT
>CANQAS010000063.1 GCA_947589535.1 uncultured Bacilli bacterium
TAACCATACTTATAAATTCTTCTATAGTAAAATAATTCACCTTTTCCAACTCTTCTTTTTGAATAACAACATCATTTGTATTTATATTTTTATTTACCACGTATAAATCGACAAAATGATTATTAATTATTTTTCTATCATTATTATATCTAACTGATGGAGATGCGAAAGTATCAATTAATTTTATTTCTTCTGATTTTAGAGTTATACCAAGTTCTTCTCTAAATTCTTTTATTGCAGCATCAATACTACTTTCACCACTACTTATATGTCCCGAGGCTGAAGCACACCATTTTCCAGGATCTGATTTTTTATTTAAACTTCGTTGCTGTAACATTATTCCATTATCATTAACAATGAATATCTGTACAACTTTATGCCAATCTCCATCAACGTGAACTTTTTCTCTTTGTTTTTTTTCACCCGTTAAAATTCCGTTCTCATCTAATATATCTAAGTATTCCATTTTTACCTCCTGCCTAGATTATATCACAACTCACGCTTAAATTTATAAAATGATAATAAGCTTTTATGGTTAACTTATTACTTTCATTAACATTTATAAATATTGAGGAAAGTAACATATTCTTCATCGTTAATGAACAATTATCTTTAGTTGTTAATTTTATGTTTTTCTTACCTACATAAGATAGTCTGCTAAATCGTTCTTGCTTAATTTCATTAATTAACTTTCTTAAAGATAAATTGTTTTAAATACACAGGTTAATGTAATAATTACTTTCTTTAAAGGTTTTATTATATAAATCAAAATTAAAAGAATTATAAAAAAAAGAAATCTATAAAAGATTTCTTAAATATCATCATCCTCTAATGTTACTCTTTTATATGTAGGTTTGTTTTTATCTAACCTTTTTTTAGCTTCTTCAATTTCTTTTAGCTTTTGCTTCCTAGTTTTCTTAGGCACAACGTATTCATCATCTTCTACCTTTTTTATGACTGGTCTTTCATCAACATCATCGATGTCATAATTAGTATTTTCTTCATCATTATACTCATCATCATTAATCTTATTTTTTAACTTGTTTATTTTATTTTCGTATTTTTTTATCTTCTTTTCTTTTGAAGACAATGCTTTAGATATTTTAATTATAATAATTAAAATTAATATTCCAAGTAACCCTATCGATGCATAAAACAAATATTTTATTTGTGCATCTTTAAGGTTAAAGAAATCTTCATAATATCTTTGGAAAGTTCCATCTTTTTTATCATATAGATAAAAATCCTTATCACCAGTTTCTAGACTTTGAGCATAAACTAAGTAATAAATGCCTTCTTTGTCTTCCTTTAACCTGTAACCGTTTAAAGTTACTTTATTATGTTTAAACGTTGTTTTTATAAAGCCTTTTGGTACGGCTTTTAAAGGTTTATCTAAAATAAGTAAGTTAAGCTCTGCACCTTTTACCTCGGTAAATGCGGTATAAGTTTTTTTATTTTTATCATAGATAAACAAGCTAATTTGTCCTTCGTCATCTTTTAAAGCTACTAAGATAAGTTTGGTAAGTTCACTTTGATACGCAACTACTTCCTGATTTTCTATTTTTATTTTAGTTTCTGAAAAACCTACCGGAATGTTTTCAACTAATCCACTTTTTCTTACTACGGTATAATTTTTTCCGTTTACCTTTACTTTTACTGGATCTAGTTCTTGTACCGTTAAATTTATAACATATGTTTTCTTTTCACCATGTTGAGCGGTTACTACTATTTCTATTTTATTTAATCCATCAACCACGTCTATTTCTCCTGCTCCAGTAATGGATGCAGTACTATCGGCCGCAGTTGCAAGAACTTTAGCTTTCGTTGTGTCAACTGGAAGTGTTACTGAATACTCAGTTACATCTTTATTAAATGAAGGGCTAAGTTCTGCTCCTTCAACTGATAACGAGCCTAAATTATTATTTCTACTATAACCTGCTTCTATTTCAGCTTGTGTTTTCATTGTAACAGTTGCTGAGCCAGTTCCAGATAAACACTCGTTGGTACTTGTATAATCAAGTACTGATGCATTAGTTGGTTTAAAGGTTGCTGAGCCAGAAGTTAAAGCAGTAAAAGTATATGTATAACTTGCAGATGATTTACTTCCGTTACCATAATCAACTACGTGCAAGCTTCCACTAGTTAATCTTACCTTTGATGAATCATAACCTAAAGTATATTCCCAAGATCCAATTGAAGATGAACCAGATACCGTAACGGTTACTTTAAAATTTTGCCCTACAACAGCAGAAGATGGAGCTGAAACTCCTATTCTACAACTTGCTGCAACGTTTGGTAATTTAAATAAGAATACAAAAAGGAGGACAAAAGCTCCCGTTAATATTTTTTTATATAACTTCGTCATTTTATTTCCTCCTATTGATTAATATTTCCAGTACCTAATAAGTACTTTTGAATTAATAATAAATCTTTAATTGTTACGTTTGCGTCATGTGAAACATCTGCTGCTTCTTTATTAGCCTCAGTTATGTTTTGTGATCTTAATAAATATTTTTGAACTAATAATAAATCTTTGATGTTAATAACCCCATCACCAGATATATCTCCATAAACAACAATTTGGAAAGCCTTGTCATCAACGCTTGCAATATCTCCTGTTGATACTTTTCCACTCATCTTAGAAATCCATGCACTATTTAACGTGCTTATACTGCCTCCTTGATTTTGAATTCTATTTTTAATTACACTTATATCTTCTCCATAAGATACACCAGTTAAATATCCATTAGAAAGCCTATACCCAGAGTTTAAAACCTTAGTATCTGGACTAATAGTTGCAGGTTTAGATTGGTCTTTATTTGTATTACCACCAGTTGTTCCACCTTGGTTTGAATCAGGCACACTTGGAGTTGTTGAACCTCCTACTGTATCAGTTCTTGAAACCTTAAAAGCAGAATTAGGTCTATTGTTATAAACAGGAATTACAAAATTATAATTACTTCCTAATTTACCATTAGCATTATATGATTTATAAATACTTGATGACTCTGATTCAGGAGCCATAATATTAGTCATGTATTGATGCACATAAGCCGTATATACTTTTCTACTTGAAACGTTAAATTTTTGGAAGTATAACGTATCTTGTCCTTTGTTAATATAAGATGCTCCAATCCATTTAGCACCTTCAGTAATGGCCTTTTGAATAGAATCCCAACCATTATCCTTAGCATATTGTAATCCTTTTATATAGTTATCAACACCGCTTGTTGCATATATATTATAAAAATTATAATATCCTTCATAACCAGACACCTTACCACTTGACGCTGACGAACCTTTTGTTCCCATCTCTTGAAGTGCACGAGATGCTAAATGAATGGATGATACTCCTGACTCTTGCCCAGCTTTTATAAAAGCGCTAGCATAGGTTTTAGTGTATCCATTTTCAGTAAATGATCCTTCCATGAATGTTCCATTTAATAATTCTTGTACGGATGAATCCTCGTTAGAATTATACTTTAAACTTTGAAACATAAACACGTTTTTTTCCGTTAAGAAATTTCTTGGATCCATATAGTATTTAACTGCGTCTTTACAAGGTGCATACCAACTTGTACCATCTACTATTATTCCGTTAGGGTTTAAACTATCCTTAAATCTTAAAGAAGGATATAAACTACTAATTGCGCTAGTACCTTTTTGGCTTTCTGCTTCCGCAGCAGTTTCCCAATCAAGGTTAGTATAATCTGCTTCATAAGTCCAATTAGGATGAATAGCATGTAACTTCCTTAAGTATGGTTTATAACTTTCTGGAAACGAACTTATTTTTTGTTCAAATGACGAATCATCATTATATGAATAAGTTTTGGGATCATACATACATGCTTTTGCAACGTAACCAGTATACTCTCTTGCAGCATAATCGAACTTAACTGCATACCAATCTTGGTTTTGTAAACCATTATTAGGACCTTTTAATGTTTTTATATACTCAAGTTCTTGGTTTGGTACAACGGTAACATCATCATTACCATTTTTAATTGCGCTAACTTTATCACTAGCAGAAGTTCTTACCTTACATTTATATTTTACAGTATATACATTATATGAGGCAGCTTTTACTTTCGGTATGAATAAAACAGAAGAAAAAATAAACACAAATATTAATAACATTTTAAATTCTTTTAGTAACTTCATACCACCAACTCCTATTCAATGTAATTATAACACAAATATACAATAATTTTAATCAAAAAGTCA
>CANQAS010000064.1 GCA_947589535.1 uncultured Bacilli bacterium
ACCAGGGTAGTATTTACTTTCAGACTAAATGCAACCCTAAACATTAAGGGTAGAATTTACTTTGAAATTTCAGGTTTTTTTCTTTTATTATACTTTCTATTAAATTTTTATATCCATTTTCTAATTTTTCTGATATACTCATATTAACAACTACCTTTGTTTTTTTTTCTTAATATGATTTTATCATATATTTTGGGTAGTTGTTTTTTTGTATTAAATTGAAACTTTTATTTTTGGAAAGTCCCTATATTTAGGATTTTTACCAGTGTCATTCATTTTTTCCCGTAAATGTCTAATATGTACCATGATAGTATTATTATCTAATTTATAATATTTTTCATCCCAAACATTTTTAAATAATTCATCAGTAGTTACCACAATCCCCCGATTATTACATAAATACCACAATATTTTAAATTCAATAGGCGTTAAATTAATCTTTTTATTATGGAAAAAAAACTCATGAGTTCTATTATTTATTGCTATTCCCCGAAAATCTATTAAATCTGTTTTTCTATTATCATTATTATACGTTCGAAAACGACGAAGTTGAGCTTTAACTCGAGCTACTAATTCCAAAGGAATAAAGGGTTTAGTGATATAATCATCAGCTCCAAGCATTAAGCCATTTATTTTATCAATACTTTCAACTTTCGCGGTTACAAATATAATTGGGAAAGTATATTTTTCTCTAATTTTGGAACAAAGAGCTAAACCATCAACATCAGGCATCATTATATCTAATATAGCTAAATCTATATTTAATTTGGCTAAATCAGCAAAAACATTTTTACTATCATAATATTTATAAGTAATAAATCCTTCATTCTTTAAATATATATCAATTAAATCCGCAATATCTTTTTCATCATCAACAATGAGAATATTCATTTTCACCACCCTTTTAATTATAGCATTATAGGAAAAATTCCCATAAATTTTTTATCTGAGGAGCAAGTTGTTCATAAGTCCATAAAATCTCACTTCGTTTTATACTATTTGGATCATTTAATTTAATCTCATCATCTACGACATCAACTAAAACAATAAAATGTCCTTTGGTGGTAAAATCTCCTTTTTTCATACTACAAATAATTGGATGCCCCTTTTTTAAAGCATTATAAATGATTGTTTTTGATAAGGGAATTTCTTGACTATTAATCCCTAATGATTTGGCTCCCTCCGTCATTAACGACCAACTTGTCCCCACACCATTTATGTAATAACCATTTTCTAAAGCAAACTTAGCGACTTTATAAGGCGTCATACTAAAATCTCTTGTCAAACCCATAATAACCATGGAAAGAGCGGTCGGGCCACAGCCACTTATTCCTACATAATTTTCACCATAAGGAGCGTACCCCCATCTTTTATCCCATTGCAATAATTTAGGAATTGTCCCTTGAAAATCACCAATAGTATCACCATAAGTTTTCCCCTTTTCTTTAGGAAAATCTAAAACATAATCAATCATTTCTATATTTCTTACGAGCATATCTAACAATTGTTCAGGATAATCATTATAATTATTTATAATTTGTTTAACTCGTTTATCTTTAGTAACTAATGAATTAAGTTGTTCCAGTAGTGCTTTTTTGCTAGATAAGTCATTAGAAACGCTATTATTAGAATTATCAATTATAATATGTTCTTCGTTTTCCCCATTTAGATTAACTAAAGTAAATTTAAAAATTCCTAGTAAAATAGTAATTAATAGTAATAATTTCAATGGATTTTTTATTCTCAATTTTATTTCCTCCCAACAAGAAAAGAATATAAAAAAAAGAAATAAAAATCTTTAAATAATTATTATTAATTTCTTAATTTTTTCTTAACTTTTGGAAGCCTAACTAACATATCTTATGCCCCATTAGATAAAGTCCTAACATTATTACTTTTTTAATTCATTTTATTATTGTATATTTTGAATATGCGAATTTTTTTAAAATCATCATAATTTTTATAAGATATATTGTATTAAAAAAGAATATTTAATATAATTATTTTAGGAACATTTTAATAGTTGGGTGATTGCCAAACTTCATAGAGAAGGGAGGCGATAGTATGTATAAGAAGGATTTTTTAATTCTATCTTTAATCATTATTATCTTCCTATTAATATTATTACTATTTATAGTTTTAATATAAAAGAAAATCACCTAACTCAACTTCCTTGAATTAGGTGAAACCAATTAATTTTGGCAACACTCAACACTGGCATATTAAATGTTCCTTTTTTATTTTATGCAAGTTTCCTTGACAAATACATATTAACATAAAAACGTCCTTTTATCAAGGGCGTTTACTATCACCATAGGAAAAATTCATTGTATTACACCATATAGTTTAGTATAATGTTCATAGGGAATATCAATTGTTGAGTGTCTACCAAATCTCATAAAAGAGAGGAGGTTTGATAAAATGAAAACTAAGGGGCTGTTGGGAAATTAAATAATTAATTTCTTGACAGCTTCTTTTCTTTTGAAAAATTTAAAAACCTAGAAAATATAATACTTTCTAGGCATTTTGTGATACAATTATCTTGCTTAAGGAGTTGTATCACATGGGATATTTTAACATAAAAAAGACACTTTTTATAGTACCTTCAAAGAATTGTAATGAAGATTTTGAAAAAATAGATAAATTTATGATTTTTTTAGAAAATTCAGGTGTAGGAAAAATAATTGCAAATGTAAAGTATAAAGATAATAAATGTAAAGGTAGAAATGGTTATAATCCATATAATTTATTTGCAGCAATTATATATTGTTTTGCAAAATTTTCAGCAACTTTAAGACAAATAGAAGATAAATGTATTTTCGATATTAGAGTAAATTATATAATGGAGGGTCAGGTACCTAATTATACGATAATTTGTGATTTTATAAATTTATATATATTACCAAATCAATATGAAATATTTACTTGTATAAACAAGCAAATAATAAAGGAATTTAATTTAGATATATCAGATGTATTTGTTGATGGTACTAAAATAGAAGCTAATGCTAATAAATATAAATTTGTTTGGAAGCCAACAACATATCATAAAAAACTAGATATAAAAATTAAAGAATTATTGCTTCTGATGGAAACTGAAATTAAAAATAAAATTTTAATTAAAGCAAATATGTTTAATAAACTAATAGAAGACTATGTAGTAAGAAAAAATATAAATATTAATTCTATTCCTAATGGAAAAGGTAGGAAATTAACAATAGAGCAAAAAAATTATAAAAAAGCTAATCAGTATTTAATGAAATTACTAGAATATGAAAAAAAAGAGGAAATATGTGGAGAAAATAGAAATTCATATTTTAAAACAGATCATGATGCAACAGCTATGAAATTAAAAGAAGATTATTATTCTAAGTTAAGTCACGACTTCCATGCTGGATATAATGTTCAAGTATTAGTATCATCATTGTTAATTATGATGTATGGAGTATTTCAAGAAAGAAGTGATTTTAAAACATTTATTCCAATGAATGAATTATATTTTAAATATTATCATTCATATCCTAAAAATGAATGTGATGATTCAGGATACGGGAATTATATTAATTATCAATATATGAAAAAACATAATATTAAAAACTATGTTAAATATCTGCAATGGGAAGGAGAAACCAGTGGAAAATCACCTCAGTTATTTTATTTTTTTGAAGATGGGGTTATGTGTTTAAATACATGTATTGGAGAAGAGGTTGAATTTGATTATTATCATAGAAGAAAAAATAAAAATGGAAAGCTATATAAGTTTAATGGATGTAATCAATGTAATTATTCATATAAATGCAAAGCAAAATTAAAAAATAAAGATTATGATTTTAGATATATTGAACTAATACCTGAGTATGAATTATTAAAAGAGGAAGCAAGAATTAATTTATTAAGTCCGGAAGGAATTATACTACGAGTAAATCGAAGTATCCAAGTTGAAGGAACATTTGGACAAATAAAAAATAATATGAATTATGATAGAATAAGAAGACGTGGATTAGAAAAGGTTTCATGTGAAATTATGTTAATGTGTTTAGGAGCAAATATTAGGAGATATTTTTCGTCTTTAAATGGCAAAAGTAAATTTAAAAAAAATTGTTGGAAAATACCAACTACTTTACATTCCGAAAAATTTCCTTATGTAAAACCAAAAGAAAAGAAACTGTCAAGAAATTAATTATTTAATTTCCCAACAGCCCCTT
>CANQAS010000065.1 GCA_947589535.1 uncultured Bacilli bacterium
GAATTAACGATAAAGGATTTGGATAAAGAAGTTATTTTATCTGGTTTCGTACATGGTATAAGAGACCATGGCGGAGTTATGTTTGTTGATTTAAGGGATCATTATGGAATAACACAAGTTGTTGTGCATGATGATTCTATGCTAAAAGGAGTTAGTAAGGAAACGGTTATTAAAGTAATTGGTAAAGTAGTAAAAAGAGATATTGATACCATAAATAAAAAAATAACTACTGGTGAAGTAGAAGTAGTAGCAGACTCTCTTGAATTATTATCTGATACCGCTAAAGTATTACCTTTTGAAATAGATGAATCTAAAAAGGTAGCAGAAGACGTAAGATTAAAATATAGATTCTTAGATTTAAGAAATCCAAAGGTACATGAAAATATTATCTTAAGATCAAAAGCATTTGACTTTTTAAGAAATAAGATGAAAGAGTTAGGATTTTTAGAAATTACAACTCCAATTATTACTTCATCATCACCAGAAGGTGCTAGAGATTTTATAATTCCATCAAGAAAGCATAAAGGAAAGTTCTATGCACTTCCACAAGCACCACAACAATTTAAACAGTTATTAATGGCTTCAGGATTTGATAAATACTTCCAACTTGCACCATGTTTTAGAGATGAAGATGGAAGAAGTGATAGATTAGTTGGAGAATTCTATCAATTGGATATGGAAATGGCTTTTGCAGACCAAGAAGATATTATGAATATAGCAGAACAAGTATATCCAGCATTCTTTAAAGAGTTTGGCAAAAGAAAAGTAACCGAAGGGCACTTTAAAAGAATACCATATAAAGAGTCAATGCTTAAGTATGGTACTGATAAACCTGACTTAAGAAATCCACTTGAGATAATTGACGTATCAGAAGTATTTAAAGAAACAGAATTTAAACCATTTAGGGATTCTATCGTAAGAGCTATAAAAGTAGACGATATAGCATCTAAACCTAACAGTTGGTTTAACGAATTGGTTGATTATGCTAAAACAATTGATATGCCTGGTATTGGTTATATAACTGTTCAAGAAGATAAATCTTTAAAAGGACCTATTGATAAGTTCTTAACTGAAGAAGATAGAAATGCTTTATTTGAAAAAGCAGCTTTAAAAGTAGGAAGCGTATTATTCTTTATCGCTGATAAAAGAGAAGCAGTTGTATGTAAAAACGCTGGTTTAATAAGGGATGAATTAGGACGTAAACTAGATTTAATGGATCATAATTTATTTGAATTTTGTTTTATAACAGATATGCCAATGTATGAAATAAGTGAAATAACTGGTAAATTAGACTTTATGCATAATCCATTTAGTATGCCAAGGGGTGGAGAAAAAGCATTAGAAAGCGAAAATCCACTAGAAATATATGCAGATCAATTTGACGTTGTTTGTAATGGAGTAGAGCTTGTTTCAGGTGCTGTTAGAAATAATAGACCAGAAGTATTAGTTAAAGCATTTAATCTTGCTGGATATAAAGAAGAAGACATAAAAAAGAAATTCAGTGCTTTATACACAGCCTTTAAGTATGGATGCCCACCACACGTTGGTATGGCACTTGGTATTGATAGATCACTTATGATGCTTTTAGAAGAGGATAACGTAAGAGAAACAGTTGCATTCCCATTAAATCAAAATGGTGAAGATGTTTTAACAGGTACTCCAAACGAAGTAACGGAATTACAACTAAGAGAAACACATATTAAATTAAGATAAAGGATAAATATATGAAAATAGTAAAGAAATATAAAGCAGTTAGTATTGTCAATAGCGATACTAGTAAACTATTAGAATATTCAGTTGAATTAAATGATAAAGATATTGATTTTGCTATAAATACTATTAATGGTAGATATCCAGAAACAGGTTATTGTAGTAATACTAAATGTAAAGAATTAGCCTATATATTAGAAGGTAGTGGCTCTCTTAATAAAAAAGATGAATATCTTGAATTTAATCAAGGTGACTTACTATTAATTGATAAAGAAGAAGTTTACTATTGGGAAGGTAATTGTAAAATAATTATGATTTGTACGCCAGCTTGGTATAAAGAACAATGTAAGTTAATTAGTAAAGAAGAAGTAAAATAAAGAAAGTATTTTATGACAGAAGAAAAAATAACAAAAATTTCAAACATTGATATAAGTACTAAAGTTTCTATTGATTTAATTGATGAACTTAAGTAAGATGAGGGTTTACTTATTGAAAATACAATGAGTGGGTTTGTTCTTGTGTTATCTGAGTTTAAAGATACTGAATATGCACTTGCAAAACCATTTAGAATAAATTGTGGTTCAATTCACCAGTATATATATTTATTAAGATAAGGTAAGATATTTATTAGAAGTTAGACCAGAAGATTTATTAACTGTGTTTTCAAAACATGGTCAAAGACAGGTAGCCGTTGGTAGAATTAAAAAAGAAAAAAGAAAAATGAAAAGAATTGAGTTAGAAAATAATATTTCGGCTACTTTACAAGATGTAGAAACACTTAATTTATTAAATGAAAAACCATTAAGATTAATAGATTGTAAAATTAATGATAGGGTTTTAGCAAAAAAGGAAATATGTCTACAACTCATAGAGGTGAAAGAGTTGAAGAATATATAGAGGAGATATAAAATGAGAGAAAAGTATGATGTATGGACAAGAGAATTTATGGAATCATGGAAGAAATTAGATTGGAAAAGAACTTTAAATGTTATTGCTTACGACTGTAAATATTATGAAAACCCAATAGATGAGGCGTGTGCTAATTTTGATGAAATTGTAAAATTATGGGAAGTAGTAGAAGAAAATCAAAAAGATATAACTTATAGTTATGAAATAGTAGCTTACAATGATGAAGTTGCTATAGTTAATTGGCAAATGAAAAGAACATTTATTCCAACTAATGCAGTTCAAAACATTGATGGTATTTTTGAAGTATCAGTTAATGATGAAGGAAAATGCACTTTATTCAAACAATGGAGATTTACTAGATAATAAGGAGGATATATATGGAAAAGAAAATAGTTCTTATAACAGGTGGCGCAAGTGGAATAGGTCTTGGAACAATAGAATATTTATTAGAACAAGAAGATTATGAAATTATATCTTTTTCAAAAGGAGAAAAGAACATAGCCTTAGCAAAAGAAAAGCTTGGAGATAATGCTAATAAAGTATTGTTTTTACAAGGCGATATTAGTAGTGAAAAGGATTGTAAAAGATTATATACTGAAATAGATAATAGATTTAAAAAGTTAGATGGATTAGTTAATGCAGCTGGAATTATAAAGTTAGGTGGTATTGAAGAGCAAACTATACAAGAATGGAATAATTCTATTAATATAAACTTAACTGGAATATTCGTATTAACCAAAACATTATTGCCATTATTAAAAAAAGGTAAAAATACATCGGTAGTTAATATATCATCTATGTCATCTGAAAAAGCTGGTGGTTCTATCGCATATTGCGCAAGTAAAGCAGGAGTAGATATGCTTACAAAATATATGGGACAAGAACTTGGAAAATATAATATAAGAGTAAATAGTGTAAACCCTGCAGCAGTATATACTAATATTTATGTTGCAAGTGGAGATTATACTCAAGAAGCATATGATAAGTGGTCTGAAGAAAAAGCACCTTTATACCCACTGGGAAGAATTGGAAACGCAAAAAAAGATATAGCTCCAACAATAGAATTTTTGTTATCTGATAAATCATTATGGACAACAGGTGCTATATATTTAGTAGATGGTGGTAAAAGTATTTAAAAATAAGGAGGAAACTATGAAAGTTGAAAATATTAAACCAGAAGGTTATGTAATGAAAGGTGTTTATACACCAGCTAAAAAAATTGATTTAGGAGATTCTTATCTAATATTTGTATCAGGTGTTCAAGCTCCAAAAGGAGAATTTAATGAAGTTGCAACTGAAGATGTGGCAGAACAAACAAAATTAGTTTTTGAAGAGATTAACGATATTTTAAAACAGGCAGGTGCAAGCCTAGATGATGTTGTTAAAGCGGTTATTTATTTAAAAGATATAAATGATTTTGAAGTTGTATCTCCAATTAGAGCAGAATATTTTAAGAATTCTATGCCAGTTTCAACTATGGTAGAAGTTGGAGGATTTGTTAGAAAAGGTTCTAAAAT
>CANQAS010000066.1 GCA_947589535.1 uncultured Bacilli bacterium
ATTGATGGAAAAAGATTTGCTTCAGGAGCAAGTCAAAATGAAGTAATAAATTGGGTTAATAAACTAGATTATTAAGGAGGAAACAATGAAAGAAGAAAAATTAAATTTAGAAAGTAATTGGGATAAAACATTCCCTAAAAGTGATAAAGTAAATCATAAAAAAGTAACTTTTCATAACCGTTATGGAATAACACTTGCAGCTGATTTATATGAGCCTAAAAATTATGAAGGGAAGTTACCTGCTATTAGCGTATGTGGACCTTTTGGAGCCGTAAAAGAACAAGCAAGCGGATTATATGCACAGGAACTTGCTGAAAGAGGGTTTCTAACAATAGCATTTGACCCATCATTTACTGGCGAGTCAGGAGGAACACCAAGATATATGGCTTCACCTGATATAAATACGGAAGACTATCAAGCATCAATTGATTATTTATCTACTCTTGATAATGTAGATTCTAATCGTATTGGTATTGTAGGAATTTGTGGCTTTGGTGGAATGGCATTAAATACTGCAGCCATTGATACAAGAATAAAAGCAACGGTTACTTCAACTATGTATGATATGTCAAGGGTAAATGCAAATGGTTATTTTGATGAGGGTGATAATGAGAATGCAAGATATGAAATGAAGAAAAATCTTAATCATCAAAGAATCATAGATTATAAAAATGGTAGCTATGAACAAGGAGGCGGATGCCTAGATCTACCTGTTCCTATAGATGTACCTTTTTATGTTAAGGATTATAGTGAATATTATAAAGGAAGGGCATATCATAAAAGAAGCTTAAACTCTAATGATGGATGGAATAAAATAGGATGTATGTCTTTTATAAATCAACCTATTTTAAAATATAGCAATGAAATTAGAAGTGCGGTTTTAATGATACACGGAAAAAAAGCACACTCTTGTTATTTTAGTTTAGATGCTTATAAAAATATGACAACAAATAGTAATTATACTGATAATAAAGAACTAATGATAATTCCTAATGCTGTTCATACGGATTTATATGATAATAAAGAAATAATCCCATTTGATAAAATTGAAAAGTTTTTTAAGGATAATTTAAAATGAAAAATAAAATGTTATTTATAATACTTACTATTGTATTTGTTTTAATTATAGGATTTGGAATTCACATTTTATTAAACAGGAAAGAAAACCAAAAGGAGCAAAATAAACAAATGAATGAAAATGTAATAAATGAATTAAAACAAAAAGATAATATAGCGAAATTTAACTTTGAAACAAAATCAGTAAAACTTAATAGTGGATATGTTATGCCAATAAACGGACTTGGAACTTATAGTTTAACAGGTGATACTTGCTATAATGCCGTAACTAGTGCACTAAACGCGGGAGTTAGATTAATTGACACAGCTTACATGTATGGTAATGAAGAAGAAATAGGCCGTGCTATTAGAGATTCTAAAATACCAAGAAGTGAAATATTTGTTATTACCAAAATTTATCCTAGTCAATTTGAAAAACCAAAAGAAGCAATAGAACTAGCTCTTAAAAAATTAGATATTGGCTATATTGATATGATGCTTTTGCATCACCCGGGAACCAATGATGTTAATGCATATAAAGAAATGGAAAGATATGTAAAAAGTGGTAAAATTCGCTCTTTAGGACTTTCAAATTGGTATGTTAAAGAATTAAAAGAATTCTTGCCACAAGTAAATATTATACCTGCACTTGTTCAAAATGAAATTCATCCATATTATCAAGAAAATGATGTTATACCTTATATACAAAATTTAGGTATTGTTGTGCAGGGTTGGTATCCGTTTGGTGGAAGAGGTCATACTAGTGAACTTCTGAATAATGAAGTGATAGTTAAAATAGCAAATAATCATAACGTATCGGCAGCACAAGTAATCCTTCGTTGGAACTTACAAAAAGGTGTTGTCGTGATACCTGGGTCATCTAATCCAGATCATATTAAAGAAAATACTGATATTTATAATTTTGAATTAACTAATGAAGAAATAAAAGAAATAAACGCTTTAGATAAAAATGAAAAATATGATTGGTATTAAAATATAATTATAAGAAAGGATTGATTTTATGAGTAAAATTTTAGTGAGTTTCTTCTCAGCAAGTGGAATAACAAAAGAAGTAGCAATTAAGATTGCCAAGTATACTGGTGGTGATTTATTTGAAATTGAGCCTGCATATAAATATACAAATGAAGATTTAGATTGGACTAATAAACAAAGTAGATCTTCAAGAGAAATGAGTAATCCATCATCAAGACCAGAAATAAAAAATAAGGTTTCTAATTTATTTGATTATGATACTATTTTGATTGGGTTTCCTGTATGGTGGGATTTAGCTCCAACAATCATCAACACGTTTATTGAGGAAAATAATCTTGAAAATAAAAAGATATATGTATTTGCAACATCAGGTGGATCAAGTGTAAATAATAGTTTTAATACTTTAAAAAATACTTATAGTAACCTTAATTTTATAAGCGCCAAAAGGCTTACAAGTAATGTATCAGATAGTGATATAACAAATTGGATTGAAATGTAGGTGTATTATGGATATAACTATTAATATTTATTATAAAGGCGAAAATGGTAATGTCAAAAAATTTGTTAACGAAATGATATCTAGCGGCATTGTAGATAGAGTTCGGGAAGAAGAAGGTAATGAAAAATATGAATATTTCTTTCCGATGGATGATGAAGAAACAGTTTTGCTTATTGATAAATGGAAAAGCAAGGAAGCATTAGACATTCATCATAAATCAGAAATGATGAAGAAAATCGCAGATTTAAGAAGTAAATATCATTTAAGTATGAAAGTAGAAAAATTTAAAAGTTTAAAGGAGGTAAAATAATGAAAAAACAAACAGCAGGAAAAGAAAAGTTAGGTAATATTGCACCTTTATTTGCAGAATTAAATGATGATGTATTATTTGGAAAGGTTTGGTCAAGAGAAGATAAACTATCACCAAGAGATAGAAGTTTAATTACTATATCAGCATTATTTGCAATGGGGGCTTTTCCACAATTAAAAAGCCATCTTTCAATCGGAAAAGAACACGGACTTACAAAAGAGGAAGTTGTTGAAGTGGTAACTCAACTAGCATTTTATGCTGGATGGCCTAAAGCTTGGAGTACATTTTCTTTAATAGAGGAAGTATATGGGAGTGATGATAAAAATGAATAAGGAAGAATTTGATAAATTAAATGTATTTGGACTAGGAAATCCAAATAATGCGTACGCTGAGTATTTTACAGGAAATAGCTATCTAAAACAATTAGCAAAAACAGATAATGGAATTAGTTTTGCAAATGTAACTTTTGAACCAGGATGTAGAAATAATTGGCATATTCATAAAGCTAAAAAAGGTGGCGGACAAGTTTTAATTTGCACAGCTGGATATGGATATTATAGGGAAGAAGGAAAAAAGGTACAAAAACTATCTCCAGGGGATATTGTAGTAATACCAGCAAATGTAAAACACTTTCATGGAGCAAGACCTGATTCCTGGTTTAGTCATATTGCAGTAGAAGTACCAGGTGAAGAAACAGAAAATGTTTGGTTAGAAGAAGTAACTGATGAAGAATATAATAAATTTTAATAATTATATTGAACTTATTAATTTAAAAAATTGTAATTAATCTATTAAATGTGATAGATTTGTCTTTAAGGTGTAAGACATTTTTTGCAAACGCAGCAATTGATAGGAAACTCGG
>CANQAS010000067.1 GCA_947589535.1 uncultured Bacilli bacterium
GTTAATGAAATATATTACTATAATTCTTCAAAAAGTTTTATGACTTATATTGTTTATGGAACAATATTCTTAACTTCATTGTTAATAGTTATATTTACTGTTAGAGGGTTTAAATGTATAAAGAAAAATAAAACTAAAAGTTACGTTTGGTATTTTATATTTTTAATAATATTTATTATCGGTGAGTTATTCATTAGTATAAATATTAATAGAATTAGTAATTCTTTATCAAAAATGACCAATAAAGAAGCTGGATATTCATCAAGTATCGTAGTTTTAAAAGATTCTAACATTAGTTCGGTTGATGATTTGGATAATAGTAAAATAGGTATAATTAGTGATTCTAATAATATAGAAGGTTATACTCTACCAATGGAAATAGTAAAAGAGCAAGAAATTAATGAAGAAAATCTAGCAAGCTATGATGACTTTAGAGAAATGTTAAATGATTTATATAATAAAGAAATAGATGCAGTGTTTATTAGTTCTTCATATGTTTCAATGTTTGTAACAGAAGACGGATTTGAAAATATAGCTAGTGATACTAAAGTTATTTATGAAAAAAATAAGAAAGCATTAAAAAAACAAAGTACTTCAAGTAAAACATTGAGTGAACCATTTACCCTACTTATCATGGGTGTTGATTCAAGTTCTTCTTCGCTTAAGAAAAGTAATTCATTTAATGGAGATACTTTAATGCTTATTACTTTTAATCCAAATACTATGAATGCTACCATTCTTAGTATTCCAAGAGATACCAGAGTTCCTATCGTATGTACTAAATCGAAAGCTAAAAACAAAATCAATTCAACTGGTGCTTATGGTGCTGACTGTGTAATGGATACTATAACAAACTTTACAGGAATTAAAATTGATTATTGGGTAAAGGTTAACTTTCAAGGTGTTATATCTTTAGTTGATGCATTAGGCGGAATAGATGTTGATATTCCTTATGCCTTTTGTGAAAGTAATTCAAAAAGAAAATTTGGTAACAATACTATTTATTTAGAAAAAGGTCCTCAAACATTAAATGGTGAGCAAGCACTTGCTTTTGCAAGAAATCGTCACACATGGCCAGCTTACTGTGGAAGAAAATATTCAAACTATACGAGTAATGACTTTATAAGAGGTCAAAATCAACAACAAATAGTAAAAGCAATAGTTAATAAATTAAAAGATATTAGAAGTTTATCTGACATATATAAAATATTAGACATAGTTGGAGATAATATCGATACTAATATTGATAAAGATACTATGATAACTGGCTTTGATACGTTTAAAAATATTATATTTAATTCTAAAAATATAAATAGTGATGACTTTATCGGAACACAAAGACTTTATTTATCTGGAAGTGATAATAATATTAACGGAATTTATTATTTTGAATATTCTACACAAAGTTTAAAAGAAATCGTAGAAGCCATGAAAATAAATCTAGAAATTAAAAAACCAGAAATGGATAAAGAATTCAGTTTTTCAATAAATGATCCTTACGAAGATATTCAAATTGGAAAAGACGTTTATAAAAAATAAATATAATTGATAATAATTTGTATAATATAAATCAAAGAAGAAGTGCAACCATTGTTTCTGATTAAATTTCTTTAATGGAAAAACAAGGCTAGTTTAACTAACCTTGTTTTTATTATATACTATTAATAATAACTATTATTTTATTTCAAATCTAAATTTTATAACTATCACCACTCTTATTATTAAAATAGGATGAAAAACAAAACAAGCCTTTTTACTACTTTCTATTTAATTGTTAGTCAAATATTTTAAAATTCCAATATAAAATCAAAAATAATTTAATATATTTACTACTTTTCTACCAAAATGTTATAATATTAATATATTGGAGGTAGTTAGATATGAAGTATAGCACCAAACTTAAAATGTATTTAATTAGTAATGCTGATAAAAGAACAAAACTTCTAATCAAAAAAAACATATTCAAATCAGTTGGAGATAACTTCTTTTTTCAACCAAGATTAATTCCTGACGAACCGAAACTTATTAGTTTTGGTAATAACGTAGCAGTAGCTTCAGGAGTAACCTTTGTAACGCATGACGTAATAGATAAAACTTTAAACAAAATGGATTATAACTTTAATTTTAATTATAATTGTAGTCCAATAGAAGTTGGAAATAATGTATTTATAGGATGTAACGTAACAATTTTACCAAATGTTAAAATTGGTGATAATGTTATCATAGCAGCTGGTTCTATTGTAACTAAAGATATTCCTTCAAATAGTGTTGTTGGGGGTAACCCTGCAAAAAAAATAAGTACTTTTAATGAATACGTTGAACAAAGAAAAAAATCAAATGATAAAATGTTATATCCAAGTGGTAAAAAAGAAATAGATTATATTTGGAATAGGTTTAATAATGAAAAAAATACTAAATAACTTTGATAAAATATTTTTAATATTTTTATATCTTCAACCATTTTTAGATGTCACAACTGGTATATTGTTACATTTTGGATATAATATAACGATAAGCTCTATAATTAGATTAGGATTTATGTTTTTATGCATTATATACTTACTATTTAATGTTAAAGAAAAAAAAACAAATATATATTTATCTTGTTTATTTTTATATTTTATATTGTTTACAATAACAATTCTAATTACTAAAGATACCACTATATTAACTTATGAAATCAAAAACTTATTAACTACTTATTATTTTGTCATTATGTTATTAACACTATTAAACGTTTATAAAAAAAAGAGTTTTAACGTTAATAATATAATAATATTATATTGTATATATTTAATATTTGTATTTATACCAAACATATTAGGATTAGGATTTGATAGTTATTGGCATAGTAAAGAAGGCCAAATAGGCTGGTTTGTTTCCGCTAATGTAGTTGGAAGTATATTATCAATAATTCTACCACTAATATTAATTAGTATTAAAAAAATAGATATAAAACTTGTAATTATAACTTTAATTAATGTATACGTTATATTTAGTATTGGTACAAAAGTTCCCGTATTGTCATTCATACTAATAATTATAATAAATTTTATATATTATGTAACATCAATAATTAAAAAAAGAGAATATAAAAAAATAGCCATAATCATAATGCCTATAATTTTGTTATTTATGATATCAATCTTAATATTTCCAAAAACTTCTTTTTATAAAAACTTACAAATACACATAAATTATTTAGAAAAGAAAGATAATGGTAAGATTACAACAAATCATTTTATCGATCACTTTATCTTTAGTCAAAGATTAACTTTTGAAGAAAAAACAAGAAATGCATACAACAATTCTAGTTTGTTAGAAAAGATATTTGGTATTGGTTATATAGAGAATTATTCAACTGATAAAGTCAGATTAAAAACCATTGAGATAGATTATTTTGATATATTTTATAGACACGGAATAGTTGGTTTTATATTATTCTTTACTCCTATAATATATATATTAAAAACAATATTAAAAAGGTTAAAGTTAGATAATTATAAATCATTAAATATTACACTATCAATTTGCTTAATACTGTTATTAGCATTGTTTCAAGGACATATATTTATAACACCTGCTAATAGTATATATGTTGCTTTAATATTAGCAGTAACATATCAAAATAGTTTAAAACTTAAAAGGTAAGCTTATAGCTTACCTTTTT
>CANQAS010000068.1 GCA_947589535.1 uncultured Bacilli bacterium
AAGGTTTTAAAACAACGGTATTTTCCCATGAATATGACCATTTATTTGGAATTCTCCATATAGATATAGCTGATAAAATTTATAATATGCCGCAAGAGGAAAGAAAAATTTTCAGACAAGAACCTAAAAATAAATATAAAGTCATATCAAAGACAAAAGAATACAAACATCCATTAAGATGATTTAAAATTAATTAAAAAGTGATGTTATGAAAAAAAATTAGTATTGATTTTATCTATAATTTAAGTAAAAGCATTAATAAAAAAATATAATATTAAATAAGGAAAAAATTAATGAATTTAAATTAAAAAAATGTAGAAACATTTAATAAAATAGGAGTGGTAGTAATGATAAATATATATACAACAGATGATGAAGGAAAAATAAATGAATTAAAGAAGTTACAAAAAGGATGCTGGATAGATTTAGTTAATCCTGATATAGAGGAATTAGAAATTATTTCTAATAAAACGAAAACAGATTTAGATTTACTTACTAAATTAATGGATGATGAAGAACTTCCTCGTATTGAAGAAGGTGATAACGCAACTTTAATTGTAGTTGATACACCTTATGCAACGGATGCTAAATATAAACACAAGTATAATACTGATCCCCTTGGTATTATAATAAATAATGATGGATACTTTATAACGGTATCATTAAAAAAACAAAGTTTACTTAATGATTTTAAGAATAATAAAATAAAGAACTTTGACATTAAAAAGAAAACTAAATTTATAATTCAAATACTAATTAGATTAGCAGGTATATACCAAAAAGAACTAAATTCAATTGATGATTATATTAATAGAAAAGAAACAATCCTTTCTAAATCAACTGATAACAAAGAATTAGTAGATTTACTTAATGTAGAAAAAACATTAGTATACTTTTCAACTTCTTTAAAGGCTAATGACATAGTACTTGAAAAGCTTGCTAAGGGAAACATTATAAAGCTATATGAAGAAGATGAAGATTTACTTGATGATGCATTAATTGAAAATAAACAGGCAATAGAGATGGCCAGTATTTATAGAGAAATTCTAACTAGTATGACTGATACTTTTGCAAGTATAATTTCAAATAACTTAAATGACGTTATGAAGTTTTTAACAAGTATAACAATCGTACTTTCAATACCTACAATGGTAGCATCATTTTTAGGAATGAACGTTCCTATGGGAAAAATTGGAACCTCTAATATAAGTTTTATTATAATACTAGGAGTGTCATTTATAGTTTCAATATTAATTACAATAGTTTTAAAGAAAAAAAATATGTTATAAAAAGGTGATAATATGAAAATAGATAAGAAAACAAGAAGGCAGATAATAGAACTTATAATAATAGCAGGTGTAGTATTATGGTGTGTGTTCAATTACACAATTTTCTTTCATATAATTAATTATGTTATGAAACTTATAATGCCATTAGTAGTTGGAGTTGCTATCGCTTTTATTATAAACGTATTAATGAAGTCCATTGAAAAAAGTTGGTTTAAAGTAGATAAAAGAAAAAATAAGAAGTTAATAAGGACACTTTCCTTAATAATTTCTTTATTGATTATTTTTGGCGCATTGGGTCTTGTTTTATTTTTAATTGTTCCAGAATTTATAGAAGCAATAGCATCTATTATAAAAAATATTTCTAATATAGATTGGTCTAGTGGCATTGCATCAAAAATAGAAAACATATACCCTGGTGTTAAAGAATATATAAAAAATATAAATGTTCAAACAATGTTGAATAGTACGTTAGGTTCACCTAAGGATATTGTAGCTACTATAATATCTATTTTATCAGGAATGGCATCAAAAGTATTTTTGTTATTTGTGGGTGTTATAATTGCAATTTATATTTTAGCAGATAAAGAAAACTTAGTTAGACAGTCAAAAAAATTATTAAAAGCATTTTTATCTGACGAGAATGTAAATAAGTTAGAAAAAGTAGTTAAACTTACTAACAAAACTTTCTCTAATTTTATAACTGGACAATGCCTAGATGCGATTTTAACTGGATTTGAATTTTTTGTTATTCTTAGTATAATAAAAATACCATATGCATTAATACTAGGAGTATTATTTTCAGTAACGGCATTAATACCATATATTGGTGGTTTTATTACGTTAGCAATAGGTGCTATTTTAGTAGCTGTATCTAATCCAATAAACGCGTTATGGTATTTAATAGTGTTTATAGTAGTGCAACAATTTGATAATAATTTTACTTATCCAAAGATAGTAGGTAACGCTGTTGGACTACCGGCATTATGGGCTTTAGTAGCAGTACTAATAGGTGGCTGTATTTCTGGTTTCGTAGGGATGATCGTAAGTATCCCTCTTGTATCGGTTTTATATACATTACTTAAAGATTATATCAATAATAGGCTAGAAATGAAAAAGAAAAGGTGATATACTATTTATATAAAATTAATGGAGGTAATAAAATGGAATTAAAAGATTCAAAAACATATGAAAATTTAATGACTGCATTTGCAGGAGAAAGTCAAGCTAGAAACAAATATACTTACTTTGCTAGTAAAGCTAAAAAAGAAGGTTATGAACAAATAGCTGGAATTTTTGAAGAAACAGCAAACAATGAAAAAGAGCATGCTAAAATATGGTTTAAACTACTTAATGGTGGAGATATTCCTACAACTGCTGAAAACTTAAAGGCAGCAGCTGAAGGTGAAAACTACGAATGGACTGATATGTATAAAGAGTTTGCTAAAACAGCTAAAGAAGAAGGCTTCGATAAAATAGCTTATCTTTTTGAAGAAGTTGCAAAGATTGAAAAAGAACACGAAGAAAGATACATGAAGTTACTTGGTAACGTAAATGATGATTTAGTGTTTAAAAAAGGTAATGAAACGGTATGGATTTGCCGTAACTGTGGGTATGTATACGTAGGAGATGAAGCTCCAAAAGTATGCCCAGTATGCGCTCATCCACAAAGCTATTTTGAACAAAAAAAAGAAAATTACTAATAAAATAAAGCAACACTTTTGTGTTGTTTTTCATTTGTAAAGTATTTGTTTCCACAATCAAAATGTGTTGACATCTGGGGGGGGGGTATATGATATTATAAACATGTAATATATAATAAAAAGGAGAAGAAAATGGGAGTATTTAAAAATGATGTTGGTAGGCCATCAAATAAAACTATTATGATAAGAAATATATTTAAAGTAATAGGAGTTTTATTAGTTATTGTAGGAGTATTTATTGCGGGATATTATTTTAAAGGTAATAAAAATAATAAAACAAAAGATAAAAATAAACCTGTAATAGTAAAAAACGCAAAAAAAGAAATAGTAAATATTGATGAAGCAAAAAAGGAATTAGATAGATTTGTTTATGGAAATTATTTTAATATTGTTGAAACGCAAATGAATGATGATTACAAAGGTTATCTTGCAATAAGTAAATCAAAATCTAAAAAGAAAAATTATACTTGTAA
>CANQAS010000069.1 GCA_947589535.1 uncultured Bacilli bacterium
TTTTCAACGCATCTTGCGGCATAGGTAGTAAGCCTTGTTCCATTTTTATTTGAAAATGTATCAATTCCTTTTATTAGTCCAATGGTTCCAATACTTATTAAATCATCAACGTCATTATTTCCATTCTCATATTTTTTTACTATGTGTGCAACTAGTCTTAAATTATGTTCTATAAGTTTATTTCTTGCATTTTTATCATTGTTTAACATTAAATCTATTAATTTTTTTTCTTCCTCTTTAGGTAGGGGATCAGGAAAGGTTTTACTACCATAACTTCCCATCCCTAAAATAATTCCTTTAACAATATCGGTTAAAATGCTTAATAACATATTTACCACTCCTAATTAAATGTATGACAAAATCTGACAAAAATTATTTTTTCTAATATTAATTAAACTCTTAATAAATTTTTAATAAAAATAATAGTCATTTATGATATAATGTAATAGATAAAAAGAGTAAGGTGAGATGTTATGGTACATATAAACTTGAGTTTTGATTTATTTAATAATTATTACTATTTTTATGAAAGATTACTAGTGTTGTTATTTTCACTAGTACCATCGATATTATTAGTAATATTTGTTTTATATACTGATAGAAAAAGCAAAGAACCTACTAAAAATATAGTTATATGTTTATTATCAGGCACTCTTACCGTGGCATTAGCAAGTTATTTGGAACAATTAGTTATGCCATATTTTTCTAGTAATGTAGTTCTTACTTACGTATGGGCGATGATAGAAGAAATATGTAAATTATCAGTGTTTTTCTTATTTATATTTGATAATAAACATTATGATGATATATATGATGGTATTGTTTATATGGCCTTAATAGCACTTTCTTTTGCAGGTTTAGAAAACATAATGTATGCTTTTTCTGAAAGTACTGTATCAAATGGTATTAGCCTAGCTCTTATGAGGGATTTTACAACGATTCCACTTCACGTAATTTGCGGTATTGTTATTGGTTATTTTGCTTCATTAGGGAACTTTTCAAAAGATACAAATAAAAAATATATAAATTTTACTTTAGCAGTTTTAATACCAAGTATTATTCATGGTACCTTTAACTTACTTATGACTATTTTAGGTAACATAAGCGTTGATTATTCAAATGCGATTGTAATTTTATTTACGCAGGCAATTCCTCTTATATTAATAATGATAGCATTATTTATAATTGCAATATATATAACAAAGCAATCTGTTGATTTAAATAATATATATATATCAAACGGAAAATATGATGATAAGCATGATTATTTAATGAATCATGATGAATATATGAATAGTGATGAGAAAAGAAGAAGAATAAAGATGTATAATAAAACTAGTAGAAATAAAATTGATGAGGATAATAAAGAATTTGAAGATACTGAAAATTCTGAAGAAGCTAAAGAGTTAACAGGTTTTATAAATTATCTTAATAAAAATGACTATAATAATAGAAATATAAATGATAGTGATGTAAAAGATGATTCGATAGAAGATGAAAATAAAGAAATAAAAAGTAAGTTAGATGAGTTATTTGAAGAAGATTTCAGTAAAAAATAAAAGGAGGAAACCTATGCTTAAAAGATTTTTGCCCGATATATATAGTGAAAGTATTTTTACTATTAATTATGATAAATTAAAGAATAAGGGAATAAAATGTCTTCTTTTAGATTTGGATAATACTATATCACCTGCTAAAGAAGTAGTTCTTTACAAGGAAACAAAAAAGCTAATTGATAAATTAAAAAAAGATTTTAAAGTAATAATATTTTCTAATAATTTTCCTAAAAGAATAGGTAAGTTTGGGGATTATTACGGTGTTGATATAGCATGTGTATCACTTAAACCGTTATCCTATAAATATAGATATATATTAAAAAAATATAAGTATAAGAAAAATGAGGTAGCAGCGATTGGAGATCAATTAATAACTGACATACAAGGTGGAAATAACATGGGAATAACGACTATTTTAGTTAATCCAATGACAAAAATAGATGAAACAGAAACCTGGCTTAATAGAAGAATTGAAGATAGAATTTTTAAATATTTCGATAAAAAAGATTGGCTAAAAAAAGGAAGATATTATGATTAAGAAGTGCTTGGGTTGTGGAGCGGTATTCCAATCAAATAATCCTTTAAATGAAGGTTTTATTGAAAAAGAAAATTATGAAAAATCAATAATTTGTAAAAGATGCTTTAGAATAAAAAATTATGGTGAGTATAGCATTATAAATAAAGATAAAGCTGATTATGCAAAAATATTTGAAAATATTAAAAAGAAAAAAGATTTAATATTATTTTTGTGTGATATATTTACGTTAGATGAATCCATAGAGTATTTAAATGGTTTTAAAGGCCCAGTAATACTTGTAATAACAAAAAAAGATTTACTTCCAAAATCTGTTAAAGAAAATAAACTATTAGACTATATTAAAAAAAATTATAATTTAAATGCAATTGGTGTAATATTTGTAAGCAGCATAAAGAACTATAATTTAGATAAATTAAAAAACGTAGTTTTAAAATATAAAACAAGTAATAATGTTTATTTAGTAGGAAATACAAACGCAGGTAAATCAACTTTAATAAACAGTATTATAAGGTCTTTTGGAAAAAGAGATACGTTAATTACTACATCATCACTTCCTGCTACCACGTTAGAAGTTATGGAAATAAAAATAGACGATAATTTAACGTTAATTGATACTCCAGGTTTAGTAACAAATGATAATTATTTAACTACTTTAAATCCAAGTGAAGTAAAAAAGATATCTCCTAAAGTAGAGATAAAACCTAGGACGTATCAAATGAAACCTAACCAATCATTATTAATAGGAGATTATGTGAGAATAGATTATCTATCTAATGAAAGGAATAGTTTTACGTTATATTTATCAAATGAGATAAAAGTAGAAAGAATAAATTTAAATACTAATGATAAGATGAGAGAATTAAATAAAACATCATTTGATTTAGATAATAATAAGGATATAGTTGTTAGTGGTTTATTATTTTGTAAGATAACTAAAAAAGCTAAGGTAAATATTTATACAAAAAATAATGTTAAAGTATTTGAAAGAGATAATTTAATATAAAGCTAGATTTTATCTAGCT
>CANQAS010000070.1 GCA_947589535.1 uncultured Bacilli bacterium
TTTTGGACTTACTAATAAAGGTTCTTTTGTATGTTCATATGTTGCTGTTGTAGATTCTCCACTTGCTAGTTTTGATGTATCTACTTGTGGTTCTCTTGAATTTTCTATTTCTTTATCATTTAGTTTTGTAATAAATTTACGTAATGATAAATCAATTAATTTCTTTTTATTTTTAACTATTATTGTAAGTGTTCCACCATTTACTTGTCCTTCAATAGTTACTGTTTCATCTGTTCCAACTAAAGCTACTTCTTTTACAGTTATTACACCATTTTCATCTTCTTCTACTCCATTTATTTTAAAGCTTTTTACATCATATGTTTTTTCTTGTTCATTTATTTGTTTTTCAACTGTTACTGTTATTGGATCTGCTAATTTATAATAATCTTTTATTGCATCTGTTTCTGTTATTGTATAAATATCTTTTACTCCTACATTATCTTTTGTTATTTTTTGTTTTACTATTTCTTGATCTGTTAAATCTGTTGTTACTTCTGGTTTTAAAATTATGTCTTTTCCAAATACATTATTATTTTCGTCTTGTCCTTCTACTGTGAATTTTACTCCACTTATAGGTTTATTAGTTTCATCTACTTTGTTTAATAACATTGTATATTCACCATCTATTGATTTATTTGGTATTGTTATTGTTATCATATTATCTGTACCTAAACTTATTTTTAATGTTGTTGTTGTTCCATCTGATAATTTTACGTTTGCAAGTTCTCCGTCTTTTCCTTTTTCAACTGTTACTGTTTCTGTTCCTTCTGATGAAACTTCTATACTTCCAACTTCTAAATCTGATTCTCCAACTTTTGTATTAACTTTTACATTTACTGGATTTGCTAATCCTATATATCCTGTTGGTATTGTTGTTTCTGTTATTGTGTATTCATCTGGTGTTCCAGCTTTTGCTTTATCTTCATCTATTTTTTGTGAATTAACTAATGTTGCTATACCATCAGTTTTACTTGTTAATACTTCATTTTCTTTTCCACCTAATGAAAATCCTGTTTGTGGTGTTAATAATGGTTTTCCTTCATCATCGACTTTTTTGATTTTTAATGAATAATCACCTTTCATTTCTTCCACTATAACTTTATCAAAATCATCATCATCACCTTGTTTTTTACTATTATTTTCATCATCTATGCTTTTATCTTGTGCAAAGAAGTCATCATGCCATTGTCCATCTGATGTTTCACCTGTTACACCTATTGCATAATTTCTCCATTGTTCTGTTGATTTATCTGTTATTGTGTTATCTTCATCATTATTTGGTGATTTCCAGTTATTTGATGTTGAATCTATATCTACATCTATTATTTTTTCATCTTCTATTTGATATTCAGTTATTTCTGCTACATTTGTTAATATTCCTGTTGCACCTTCTTGAACTTCACATATTACTATAATTTGGTTATTTGATAATTTATCACTATCTTTATCATATGCACTTAGTAATTTAGAATTTTCTAATAAACTTACCTCTAAAACACCATGTTCTTCATCATAAGTGTATGAATTTGATTTTGATGAAGACGCTTCTTCAGTTCCTTTTAGTATTTCTTGTATTGTAAAACTATTTCCATCTTGATCAATTCCTTCTACACCAACAACTTTTAGTCCTACAGGTATATAATCCTTTATTTTACTTGCTCTTGCATCTACACCACCTTCATTAAATATTCTTATTGAATATTTAACTTGATCACCTATTTTTACTTTTACTGGTGTTTTGTTCATTGTGTATGTAGCATTTGTACTTGTTCCTTCTTTTAATGATTTTGTATCTATTTTCCATCCACTTTCTCTTCCTACATTAAAGCCATTTTCTGTTTCTACTTTTTTAAATTCATTTTCTCCTTTAGCTTTTACTTCTGTAATTGTTTTCTTTAATGCTAAATCAAAATATCTTACTTTTATTCTTTCTATATCTTGATCATCTTCTCCATCTTTCCATTCATTTGGTGTTGAATCTCTATCTGATAATGGGTTTCCATTTTTATCTGTATCATCTGTTATTTGTGCA
This sequence comes from uncultured Bacilli bacterium, assembly GCA_947589535.1. Taxonomy (GTDB): domain Bacteria; phylum Bacillota_I; class Bacilli_A; order RF39; family UBA660; genus Aphodocola. Next base: position 2,033 of record CANQAS010000070.1, read on the forward strand.
TAGTTTGTTATTATTTTTCCTTCTTCATTTGATGGTTTTACTTTAAATTGTACTTTTATATCTCTGTAGTTTTCTTCTGTGAATTTTCCTACTTCTGGGTTGAATGGTTGTAATAAGTTTGGATTTTCGCTATTTTCATCTGTCATCATAGCTTCTCCATTTTCTTTTGATAGATAATCTGTAACTATTAATATAGCTTCATTTGGATTTGTTGTTTCTACATATGTATTATTATTATATTTTATTGTTGTATTTTCATCTACTTTTTCACCATCTTTAACTTGTCTATACATTTTCCATCTATATTGTGCATTTAGTTTAGATGTATTATTTTCACCATCTCCTGGTGCTAGCATTTCTACTCCTTCTGGAACATCATCCATAATTAAGTTTGCATATCCTGCTATTTCACCTTCATTGTAAATTCTTATTGTATATTCAACTATATCTTTTGGACTTACTAATAAAGGTTCTTTTGTGTATTCATATTCTGCTGTTGTAGATTCTCCACTTGCTAGTTTTGATGTATCTACTTGTGGTTCTCTTGAGTTTTCTATTTCTTTATCATTTACTTTTGTGATAAATTTACGTAAACTTAAATCAAATAGTTTTTCATTGTTTTCTACTATTATTATTGTAAGAGTTTGATTTTCTAATGTTGCTTTTATTTTTGCTGTTTTTTCTGTATTTTTTTGTTTTACATCTATTTCTATACCTTCTGTAGTTACTAATTGATCATTTAATTTGAATTCATTTACTTCAAATCCTGTTTCTGACAT
>CANQAS010000071.1 GCA_947589535.1 uncultured Bacilli bacterium
AGGAAAAGAAGTCGTAAAACCAATTTATGATGATGCATTTGATTTTAGTGAAGGTTTAGCAGTAGTTTGCTTAAATGACAAATATGGCTATATAAATAAAGAAGGAAAAGAAGTCGTAAAACCAATTTATGATTATGTAAATGATTTTCAAGATGGTTTAGCAGTAGTTTGCTTAAATGACAAATATGGTGTAATAGATAAAGAAGGAAAAGAAGTAATAAAACCAATTTATGATTATGTAAATGATTTTCAAGATGGTTTAGCAGTAGTTTGCCTAAATAACAAATGGGGTTATATCAACAAAGACGGAAAAGAAGTCGTAAAACCAATTTATGATTATGTAAATGATTTTCAAGATGGTTTAGCAGCAGTTAGTTTAAATGGCAAATGGGGTTATATAAATAAAGAAGGAAAAGAAGTCGTAAAACCAATTTATGATGATGCATTTGATTTTAGTGAAGGTTTAGCAGTAGTTTGCTTAAATGGCAAATATGGCTATGTCAACAAAGAAGGAAAAGAAGTCGTAAAACCAATTTATGATTATGCATCTCCTTTTAGTGAAGGTTTAGCGGCAGTTTACTTAAATGGCAAATGGAGTTATATAAATAAAGAAGGAAAAGAAGTAATAAAACTAAATAAAAGATATGATGATGTATTTGATTTTCACGAAGGTTTAGCAAAAGTTAGATTAAATTATAAATATGGCTACATCAACAAAGAAGGAAAAGAAGTTGTAAAACCAATTTATGATGAAGCATCTTATTTTCATGAAGGACTAGCAGTAGTTTGCTTAAATGGCAAATATGGTTTAATAGATAAAGAAGGAAACCAAATAATAGATTGCACATTTAATTCAATTTCTATTAGTGATGGAATGATTATTTTTGATGAAAAATACATGGTAGATATAAAAACAATGGAATTGGCATATTTATTTAGATTATCGTTAAATAATGAAATAGTAGAAAAGGAATTTAATGATAAAAATAAAAGAGATAATTATAAAGAAGAAGTAGAAAAACAATTTGACACACTTAAAAATCAATTTGAAGAACAAATAACAAATATCGAAAATTCTTACGTAGATGATGCATTAGAAATGGTAAATAGTTATTATAAAAAGTATCAAGATTAATATTAGTCTTAATACTTTTTATTTGATAGTGATTATTGACATTGATAAATAGTTTAAATATAATAAAACTAATATTTAAAAGGAGATTTTGGTTATATGGAAAAAGCTATTATAAGTTATAGTACAATAATAAAAAATAAGATAGATATATCAAAATATGATGGTGTATCTGATTTTCAAGATGGTTTAGCAGCAGTTAGTTTAAATGGCAAATGGGGTTATATAAATAAAGAAGGAAAAGAAGTCGTAAAACCAATTTATGATGATGCATTTGATTTTAGTGAAGGTTTAGCAGTAGTTTGCTTAAATGGCAAATATGGCTATGTCAACAAAGAAGGAAAAGAAGTAATAAAACCTATTTATTATGATGTACTTGATTTTAGTGAAGGTTTAGCAGCAGTTTATTTAAATGGCAAATGGGCTTATATAAACAAAGAAGGAAAAGAAGTAATAAAACCAATTTATGGTTATGATTATGAATATGATGATGTATATGAATATCAATATGTATATAAATTTTACAATGGTTTAGCAAAAGTTCGTTTTAATGGAAAATGTGGTTATATAAATAAAGAAGGGGAAAAAGTTATAGAACCAATTTATAATGAAGCATCTGATTTTCATGAAGGACTAGCAGTAGTTTGCTTAAATGACAAATATGGTGTAATAGATAAAGAAGGAAAAGAAGTAATAAAACCAATTTATGATTATGTAAATGATTTTCAAGATGGTTTAGCAGCAGCTAGTTTAAATGGCAAATGGGGTTATATAAATAAAGAAGGAAAAGAAGTCGTAAAACCAATTTATGATGAAGCATATGATTTTCATGAAGGATTAGCAAGAATTAAATTGGGTGATAAGTGGGGCTATATCAATAAAGAAGGAAAAGAAGTCGTAAAACCAATTTATGATGAAGCATATGATTTTCATGAAGGATTAGCAAGAATTAAATTGGGTGATAAGTGGGGCTATATCAATAAAGAAGGAAAAGAAGTCGTAAAACCAATTTATGATGAAGCATCTGATTTTAGTGAAGGTTTAGCAGCAGTTAGTTTAAATGGAAAATGTGGTTATATTAACAAAGAAGGAAAAGAAGTAATAAAACTAATTTATGATGATGTAAATAATTTTCAAGATGGTTTATCAGTTGTTAAATTAAATGGAAAATATGGTGTAATAGATAAAGAAGGAAATCAAATAATAGATTGCACATTTGATTCAATTTACATTAGTGATGGAATGATTATTTTTGATACCATATATATGGTAGATATAAAAACAATGGAATTGGTATATTTATTTAAATTATCATTAAATAACAAAACGATAGAAAAGGAATTTAATGATAAATATAAAAGAGATAAGTATTTAAGTGAAATTGAAAAACATTTAAAAGAAAAAGAAACAGAAAAAAATAATGAAGTAGATATTCTTAAAAAGCAAATAAACAGTATCGAAAATTCTTATGTAGATGATGCATTAGAAATGGCAAATAGTTATTATAAAAAGTATCAAGATTAATATTAGTCTTAATACTTTTTATTTGACTTAAATTTATATAAATTATACAATTATAGTACTATGAAAGAAGGTAAATAATGAATTTAAAAAA
>CANQAS010000072.1 GCA_947589535.1 uncultured Bacilli bacterium
TTAAAAAAGAACATTGCTAAAACACTTATATTAGATATTTTATTAAAAACTGATTTTATAAGTTATGATATAAATGCTTTGCCAAATAGTTATGTTAAAAATAAAAGAAAAAGAAAATTAATATTAGGTTGGACCGTAAAAAGTAAAAAAGATTATGAAAAAGCTATTAATTATTGTGACAATTTAATAGTAGATAAGATGTTTTAAAAAGTAATGATGGCTCTAGCGTCATTATTTTTTTTAAAACCAGATATAAAAAATTACATATTTCTTTAAAAAAAGTTTTATTAATGATAAAATATTTAAAGAAGGTGGTAGTTTTTGAAAATAGCTAATGATTGGAAAGATTATGAAATACTTGATATGGCGGATGGAAGAAAATTAGAACGCTGGGGTAAGTATATTTTGGATAGACCGGATCCTCAAATTGTTTGGAAAGAAAAAAGTTTTGATAAAAAATGGAATAAAGCTGATGCTAAATATTATAGAAGCAAAAAAGGCGGAGGACACTGGGAAAATATAACTAATGTACCAGAAACTTGGCAAATAAAATATAAAGATTTAACCTTTAATATTAAACAAATGGGATTTAAACATACTGGGTTATTTCCAGAACAAGCTGTCAACTGGGATTATATGATTGATAAGATTAAAAACAGTGGAAGAAAAATAAAGGTACTTAACTTATTTGCATACACAGGTGGTGCAACGGTTGCATGCGCATATGCTGGCGCAGATGTTGTTCATGTTGATTCATCTAAAGGAATGGTTACCTGGGCAAAAGAAAATATAGCTTCCTCAAATCTTACTGATAGGTATGTTAGGTTTATTGTTGATGACGTAATTAAATTTGTACAAAGAGAAATAAGACGTGGTAATAAATATGATGCCATCGTAATGGATCCTCCATCATTTGGTAGGGGAGCTAACGGAGAAGTATGGAACATAGAAGAAAGTTTATTTCCTTTAATAAAATTATGTGAGGAAGTACTAAGTGATAATCCATTATTCTTCTTAATTAATTCATATACAACTGGTATGTCATCTAAGGTATTAGAAAACATTTTATATATGACAATAAATAAAAAGTATAAAGGAGATGTATCATCAGGTGAAGTGGGACTTCCTATGACAGGTAGTAACCTTCTTTTACCATGTGGTATATATGGTCTTTGGGAAGATGAATAATTTAAATGTTTTATACGAAGACAATCATATTATTGTAGTCGAAAAAAAGCCAAATATATTATCACAAAGTGATATGACAGGAGATATTGATTTGCTAACAATGGTAAAATGTTATATAAAAGAAAAATATAATAAGCCGGGTAACGTGTATATTGGTCTTGTTCATAGACTTGATAGGCCAGTTGGTGGTATTATGGTTTTTGCAAGAACTTCTAAAGCTGCTAAAAGATTAAATGATGGTATAAAAAAACATGATTTTAATAAAACTTACGTTGCAATAATAGATGGTATATTAAAAAAAGATAAAGGTGAGCTAATAGATTACTTATATAAAGATGAAAAAACGAGAACGAGTAAGGTGGTTAATAAAACTTATCCTGGTGCTAAATTATCTAAACTTAACTATGAAGTTATTGGATATTATGGTGATAAAACAATTGTTAAAATAAATCTTATAACTGGACGTCATCATCAAATAAGACTTCAGTTTAAGAATCTAGGTTATCCTTTGTTTGGAGACCAGTTACATGGTAATCAAAATAAGGAACAAATAAGGCTTTTTGCATATAAATTATCATTTAGTCATCCAATTACAAAAGAAAGATTAGAATTTAAATTACTACCTAAATGGAAGGAGTTAGAAAATGAAACAGTTATACATAGACTTTGATGGTGTTATATTAGATACAATGTCTAAGACATATGAAGAATTAGAAAAACTTGGAATAGATAAAAAGGATCAAAAACGAGTAATGCAGTATTTTAGGGATGCTGATTGGAAAAAATTAATAGAGGAAACAAAAGAAATAAATGATAGTATAAATGAAATAAAAAAAATATGTGCATCTAAGAAATTTAACGTTTATGTATTAACTCACATAAATTCAACTGCTGAAATGGTAGAAAAAATAAAATATCTACATAAAAAATTACCACAGGTAACGGTTGTTAGTGTTCCAAAAGAAATTCCCAAAACAGAAGTTGTTAATCCATCCGCAGCAATTCTTATAGATGATTTTTCTGGTAATATAAAAGAATGGCAAAAGAAACTTGGAATAGGTATTAAATTCGTTAAAGAATTAGAAGGTAGTGATTATCCAGAAATTACTCATCTATCAGAAGTTATAGATATGTTTAATCAGTAAAGATAAAATTAAAATAGTTATTTTTGTTTATTTTTCTCATATATTTATAATGACTAAAATATTAAGGAGGAAATAAACATGGAAACACTTAAAGTTTCATCAAAATCAAACCCAAGTAGTGTGGCAGGAGCACTTGCAAACGTATTTAGAGAAAAGGGGTCAGTAGAAATACAAGCGATAGGAGCGGGAGCCTTAAACCAAGCAATTAAGGCAATAGCAATTGCAAGAGGTTTTGTTGCTCCATCTGGGAAAAATTTAGTATGCATCCCAGCTTTTACTGATATAGTAATTGAAGGTGAAGAAAGAACTGCTATTAA
>CANQAS010000073.1 GCA_947589535.1 uncultured Bacilli bacterium
AAAAGAACATATTTTGTATGTTCTTTTAATATAAAACAAAACTATTTTTTTCTTGGTGTATATGTAATTACTACATTATTAGTATTAATACCATCATTTTTTTCAACTGCTTCTATAAAATCATAACTATAATGATCCCACTTTTTAATAAGTTGGGTATCAATTCCTTCCTTAACTTCTAAAGCAAGTTCCATTTGTCCAACAAAACTAGAAATCATTTTATCTTTAGAAACAGGCATACCTAAGTATTTTTTCAATGCTTCTGCAGCTAAAGTAAATCCATAGTTAGCTTGAATAACACCTTTTTCTGTTGACATTGTGCTATATATAAATCCGAAATTTTGTCAAATAAGCAACTAATATAAGTAAAAAACTAACCTTTCCTAGTTAGTTCGTAGCCATATTTAATTAACATTTTAATTAGTTATATATTGAATAATATAATAACATATATATTTATTTAATTAATATTTTTATACAAAAAACAATTTTTATCATGTGAGTATATAACACCAATTGCTTGCAAGTATGAATATATAATAGTTGTTCCCACAAACGTCATACCTCTTTTTTTTAAATCTTTTGAAATTTTATCTGATAAATTACTACTTAATTTATCTGTTTCATATATTATTTTATTGTTAGTAAAAGTTTTTAAATAACTATAAAAGTTACCATATTCACTTTGTATTTTCTTAAATATATTAGCATTTCTAATAGCAGCTTTTATTTTTAACTTGTTTCTTATTATATCTTTATTAGATAATAACTCATTTACCTTTTCTTCTTTGTAATTTACTATTTTTTCAATATCAAAGTTATCAAAGGCTTTTTTAAAAGCTTCTCTTTTATTAAGCACGCATTCCCATGATAAACCAGCTTGAAAAGATTCTAGTATTAACATTTCAAATAAGTAATCATCGTTAAAATTAGGCTGACACCACTCATTATCATGATACTTTATGTACAAAGGATTATTTAAATTACACCAAAAACATCTTCTTTTATTATCCATAATATATTTCCTTTAGCTTTATTATAACATAAGAAAAGTAAATCTAAATATATAGACTTACTTTTTAACTCTTATTATATCTTCTCTATCCTCATGAAGTTAGTTGAGCTATTCCTTGGAAAACCACCGGTAATAATAACATAATCATCAGTATTTAACGTAGTAAATTTTTTAGCATTATAAATTGCAGCATCCACTATTTCATCAGTTGTATCAAATACTTTAGTAACTTTAGGATAAACACCAAAGTTAAGTGCTAAACTTCTTGCTACTTTATCAGAAGTACATGTTGCTAAAATAATATTGTTACTCCTTAGATTGCTTATTATTTTTGCTGTTTGACCTGTCATAGTTGCTGCGATAATAAGCTTTGATTTAAGAAGTCTCGCGGTTTCTACAACACTTGATGATATTGCTCCTATCTCATCTTTTATAACATTATTAAAGTTAACGTTATCGTCTAAATACTTTTCGGCATTTTCACAAATATCTCCCATGTATTTAACAGATTCTTTCGGATATTTACCAATAGTTGTCTCACCACTTAACATAACAGCATCAGTACCGTTTAAAACGGCGGTTGCTATATCTGAAACTTCGGCTCTTGTAGGGCGCATGTTGCTCTTCATGGATTCTAGCATCTCAGTTGCAACTATTGCTATTTTTCCTTGATGACGACATTCATTAATTATTAGTTTTTGCAAAAATGGTAACTCTTCCATAGGTGCTTCAACACCTAAATCTCCACGAGCAACCATAATACCATCACTTACAGCTACAATTTCCTTAATATTTTTAATACCTGTCATGCTTTCTATTTTGGAAATTAATAAAACTTTACTATTGTGCTCTTCAAGTATTTTTCTTACCGCAAGCACATCTTCTTTAGTAGAAACAAAGGAAAGTGCAATAAAATCAGCTTCATGCTTTATAGCATATATAATATCTTCTTTATCAATTTCGCTAATGAATGGAATATCTAATTTAACGCCTGGAACACTTAAGCTTTTTTTATTACCTAATATGCCTCCACTAATTATTTTACAAGTTACTCCATCTTCTTGTTTTGAAATAACTTCTATTTTCATTAAACCATTTTCTAGTAATATAATGTTGCCAACATTTAATGATTCAATTGCACATGCATGGTTAACACTAAAGCGTTTGTCATTTCCTAAACAATCTTCTTTTACTACCCTAATAGTTTTTCCTTCTACTAAATTTATAGAATCATTTTCCATCATTCCACATCTAAATTCAGGCCCTTTTGTATCATATAAAATAGCAACATTTTTACCAGTTATTTTTCTTACTTTTTTAACAGTTGATACAACACGTACTCTATCTTCTAATGTCGCATGAGAAAAATTTATTCTAGCAACATCCATACCATTTAATACCATTTCTTTCATAACATCAAGATCGTAACTACTTGGACCAATGCTACATATAATTTTAGTTTTTTTCATAAATACACCTCATTTATAATTTATTTAAAATAATAATCAAATTGAACATTTTATACATATATCTTAAAAAATTAATTTAATTAATCAAGAATACAAATTTTATATTTAACATTTATTTTCTAATAAATAAGCATATCTACCTATTTAATAAT